>JAPLKA010000015.1 GCA_026388315.1 Pseudomonadota bacterium
ACAATGAGAAAAATCACTCAATCCATCAGATTTGCCAAATGATGGGCATCTCCAAGCCCACGCTCTATAAATATATTGAAGCTGAACGGGAAGTTACAGCGAAACCGTAAATTTCTGCGCGTTCGCCCCCGCTGGTCCAAATGGAGAAATAACATCATTAAGGTTTGTTTCAATTATATTCAAATAAGTTATATGGTTAGGACTTAATCGGCTTTTCTTTAATTTGTCAATATATGGAAACACCAGCCTGCTGAGGTTTGTTACTATTTTTTCTTCAAGTTTGGCCTTGTCGTCACCTATTTTTTTAAGTAACACGTTAAGGGTAATATTCATTTCTTCAAGATTGTTTGACTTAATCAAAAGTTCCGCTTCCCTGTTCTCCAACACCTCTTCGGCCCTTATCCGTTCGATGATTCGGCCCACTCGCTCGGCAATTGCTTTTAGCAAGTGCTGTTCCTCTATAAGAAACGGCCCTTCATTACTTGCCTCCAACTCTTTCAGATAACATGCCTTCACATCTCCAGCTAACCCTCCATTTACAACAATTTCTTGGGATAGCATCCAGGGCGTTTCCCGGAAACATGCTGTTTGAAAAGTTTGTCCTTCCAGTATAATGCATGCAGCACTGATTTCTGGAAACTGTAAGGAAGGAGGGATAAGCATAGCGGTTCTCTTCAATATCTCCTCCAGAGAAATGCCTGGCAATTCCATCAAGGTTGAAATACCATAAAGACAATTCAGTTCCTTATACCGTTTTTTGAGCGCCTCCTCCGCACGCTTACGCTCGGTAATGTCGTATCCTTGCGCAATAGTTGCAAGGGGGATATTGCTATTGTAGGTAAATATAGTAGCTGAATTCCAGAGGAGTGTTCTGATAGCTCCGTCCACGTTGAGAATATCGATTTCAACTGTTTCCCACCGTTCTCCTGTCAGGGTCTTGCGGATCAATTCCATATATCTTTCGATCCGGTCCGGCGGAAAAAGAATCTCAATAGATTTTCCGAGCACTTCTTCCGCTTTCCTCCCGGTGATTGACTCAAAGGCATGATTGAAACGGGTGATTTTTAGCTGTGGGTCCCAGGTAATAATGGGGGCGTTGGCATAATTGAACAAGTTATTCAGAAATTCATTGGTTTCCTGAAGATCTTCCTTCGATCGCTTACTTTCGGTAATGTCGCGAATAGTTCCTTGAAAACCAATAATCTTTTCGGTGGAGTCTGTCCGTATATTTGATGTGATAAGCGTATAGGCAAGCGTGCCATCTTTCTTCCTTAATGTAACCGGATATTCCCGGGTACCTCCCGTCTCTTTGATGCATTTGATGTGGCGTTCCCGCTCTTCAGGGTCTGCGTAAAGATCGCTTATCTTAACTCTAAAGAGTTCCTCTCTGCTTTCATAACCGAAAAATTCCACGGCTACGTCATTTGCGTCAACGAATGTCCCTTCATTTGTCGTGATGAAAATGCAGTCACGGGATGTGGCAAAGAATCGCCGGTATTTTTCTTCGCTTTCTTTCAGTTGGTCTGCCACCTGCTTGTTTTTTAATTCTGATTGTTCCAGTTCTTTGATTCTCTTTTTTAAGGCAGATATTTCTTTAGCCTCTGCTGGATTTGCCCTGGGTGCGTTTTTCATCTGGTCTCCATATTGATCAAATAGTGCCGAGATGGATCAACGTTAGTATTTCATTATCATTATCACATAACATTCTCATAAGGGTATGAAAAAATCTCCGTTTCTGTTTATTCGTTACCACGTGAAAGGTACTATGGTGTTTAAAATGCTGTCTTTGTAGACTTCAGGAAGGCTTTACTCCTGCCGCCAAATGACTATAATTAAATAAAATTCTGAGAATTGCGATCGGTAATCAAGCATTAAAAAAACTAACCTGAATCAACCTTTGTGTATAAGCGGCTTTTCATCGGTCTTGTTTGTCTTTACTTTTAAAAGCAGCAAGTTTGGATTTTGACAATATTTCTTGAGAATATTTCCGGCCAAGACAGCTTCTTCCCATGTTTTGAAAGACCAGTGATAATCTTTGCGTCCTTGGTATTCTGTAGATTCGTCAAGTTCATACGATTTAGTCTCCAAGAGAATCTGATCCTCAAGTTTTTTGCCAAAGCTATCATATTGTATATGGATTATGACTTCGTAGTCGGGAAGACGCATTTCAATCATGATTATGTATACCCTCGGTTTACATTATGTTCCAATTTCATTTAGATTTCAAGCTAAAATCAGGTATTGATTACGAGATGAAAGCGGGCATATTCATGAGCAACAACACATGCTCTCTTTCAGGGCATAACATATAAAACAACACATCCCGGCAGTCGTAGAATCTGTTTCTGAAGAAAAAGGCGGCTCCCCAAAGACCTTTATGTTTCTACACGTAATCAATGGTTATTTGCCGTGGAGAATATCCATCCAGCGTATCGCTTCATGCTCACTTACCTTGCCCAGGTAGATCTGTGTTGTCTTCAAGTCCTGATGGCGGAGTATCACCTTTGACACGATTTCTAACGGTACTCCATTACGGCTTGCATAGGTTGCCGAGTATCTTCTGAGGTCGTGTGGAGATAGGGTAATCTGTAATTTACTTCCCAGCTTTTTGATGAATGTCCTTGCAGTTGAGTAGCAGATGGAAAATACACGGGTATCAGGGGACAGCCCTTTATGGGTTATATATTCGCTGAGACGCTTTGCCACCTGTTCCGGCATGAAGGCTACCTCCGACTCATTCCCGGACTTCGGGGTCTTGATGGTAAGCCTTCTTTCTGAGATATCGGATGCCTTTAAGCCAAGTAATTCTCCTATCCTTAACCCGCAGCGTGCCATAAGTTCCAGCATTAACCTGTTCCTCTGGTTCTTTGTGTTGTAAATCATCTCATCGACAATTTCTTTTTCAAGGATTGTCTTCGGTGTCTGCCTCGGCATCCTGAATGTCTTGAAAAGCAGAGGGGCATTGCATGGGTTCTTGAGATCTGGCAGACATTTTTCGATGATGAAATTGAAAAATAATGCAGACACTATTGTTATGCGGAGCCCGCTGCTCGCGAGCCCCGCTAATACGTTATTCCGACCTCTTTTTACTCCGTGTAAAAGTGCCGGCCTGCAGTGAGGCAATCAGTTCATCGGTTGCCTTGAAGCGTCCGGATCGCAGTTTCGGGGCGACGATGGACTCTAACGTCTCGAGTTTGACCGAAGGATCGGCACGCGTGTACATTTCGGTTGTTTGCATACTCGCGTGGCCGAGCCAGAGCGAGACTTTTCTCAGATCGTTCGTGGCCTGCAGCACCGTGAGAGCGCAGGTGTGCCTCAGTACGTGGGGCGAAATCCGCTTTGTAGCAAGAGAAGGGCAGCGTTTCGCGGCAGTGCGAGCGTGTTTGTCCAGAATGTATTCGAAGCCGGATCGGGTCATCGGCTGGCCCCTTGCATTGAGAAAGAGTTCGGGCAGCAAAGCCGCACCCCTCACGGCCAACCACGCCTTAAGCGCTGCTGCCGTTTCTTTCCACAAGGGGAGGCACCGCTCTTTCCGCCCCTTGCCGTGAACACGCATACTCGCCTGCCCGTGAAGGGTCAGCTGATCCATGCGCAGCTCGACGAGTTCGGAGACACGCAATCCTCCGGCAAAGCAGAGGTATAGCATGGCGCGGTCCCGGATGCCGTCCCGCGTGGTTGGTTCGGGAGCATCAAGGAGGGCCTTGATCTCCTCGACAGTAAGATGCCGGACAAGGCGGGTATCGGCTCTCTTGGCCGGAATCGCGAGAATGCGCCGTATCTGCTCTAATGCCTCCGGCACACGGTATTCCAAGAAGTGCATGAACGACTTGATGGCAGCGAGCCGGCTATTCCTGGAACCCGGTCCATTGCCCCGCTCCGTTTCCAAGTAATCGAGGAACGCCGTCACGAGCCGTGCATCGAGCTGCTCGAGACAGAGTGCCGACGGGGGAATCTTGAACCTTTTACTCGCATAGACAAAAAGGAGTTTGAAAGCGTACGCATAGGACGCACAGGTGTTGTCGCTCGCGGCCCGCTCCAAGGGCAAGCGTTCCCTGAGGTACGCGGTGATGTGCGGTGCGATCAGGGTCATGGTTGCCCTCCCGTGACGAAGGACTCAACACGCCGAGCGATACCTTCCATGAGCTCCGGCGTTGCTTCCAGATACCAGTAGGTATAAGAGACGCAGCTGTGGCCGAGGTAGGTCGAGAGTGCCACCATATGCTCCGCAATGCGGTCGCGACCATCAGGCGAGGTCTCCAGCGCCCTGACTGCAAAGGTGTGACGCAGTGAGTGCGGCGTGGGGCGAGGCCTCCGCTGTAGGCCGATTCTGTCCGCGGCTGACCTGAACACTTTCTCGACATCACCAATGAGCAGCGGCTTTCCTCGCAGCGACACGAACACGTGGTCATCGAAGGGGGCGTGGGGAAGGCGGTATTCAAGATACCGCTCCAGTCCGGCACGAGCGGTTTGGTGCAAGGGCACGAGGCGACTCTTCCGGAACTTGGAGTTCCAGATGAGCATGCCGTCGGGAGTGACATCCTCGAGGCGCAGGCGGATGGCTTCAGACACGCGCAGTCCCGTGCAGGCGAGCAAGGCGAAGAGCGTGCGGTAGGTCTGCCGCCGGAAAGGATGACTGGACTCGGCCGCCGCCTGGAGGAGCCGGACGATATCGAACGGAGAAAATATGTAGGGCCTGGACCTCGTGTAATGCTCGCTGCCAAAGACCGCCGGCGGTACCTGATGGGATGGATCCTCGGTATGAACATACCGGGCAAAACGAATCACGTGGCTGAGACGGCGTGCACGCTGGTGTACGGAGCGCGCCAATCCCGCCCACGCGATCGCGGTTTGCGAGCACACACAGTGTTTTCCTCTCGCCTCGGAGAAAACTGCAAAACTGCGTAAGAGGTTGCCTTGGGACTTGAGATCGAATCCGCACGCATTGCGTAGGGAGAGATATGACTCCACAGCATGGGTTAACATGGTTGCACCTCCGGCCACGCTTGAGCGATCCGTTTAAGGGCGGTTACATCTACTTTGGCGTAGATCTCTGTCGCCACGATGGAGCGGTGCCGGAGAACGTTCGCAATGTCCTGAAGTGACGCTCCATGCCGGAGCATGGCAGTTGCCGCAGAATGGCGGAGCACATGAGCCGCACCGCCCGAACAAGAGACTCCTGCCCTGTACATCGCCCGAGTAACAATAGTCGAGACGGCAGCGGAGGACGCGAAGGGGTGAAAAGGTGCGCGAAGGCATGGGAACATCACATCGGTGTTGGCTTTAGGACGGCTTGTTTTCAGATAATTCACGATTGCATCGCCAACCTCCTGGGTCAGCGGCAGTTGCGTCTCGCGGCCACCCTTTCCGGACACCCGTACGGCAGCTTCTTTCCAGTCGATATCGGCCAGACGAAGGTGAACGATATCTCCCGCCCGAAGTCCCAGACGGGCGAGGAGAAGCAGAATCGCGCGATCCCGCCTGCCAACGGGCGTAGACCGGTCACAGGAATATATGATCCGTTCCACGTCTTCCGGCGGGAGGTACCGCGGAAGAGAAGAAAGGCGCCAATGGGCCAGGGTGGGAATGGCTGCTTCAAGGCTGGCGGCACATTTTCCTTCAGAGATGAGAAAGCGAAGGAACATGCGAAGAGCCGTTGTGTGCTTCTTTGTTCTCGCCCATCCCGATTGCTGGCTTGTCTCGAGGACAAACTGTCGCAGCCCCTGTGCATCAAACCTGCTCGGATCTTCTCCGAGACGTTTCAGCAACGCCCGAATGCAGGAGCCGTAATGGTACAGGGTATCGTCACAGCTTCCCCGCTGTTGCCTCATCCACCGCAGGAAAGCGACGAGCAGAGGAGGAGCCTGATTTGGTTCAATGGAGGTGGAACCCGTGCTGCGCAGATAGTTTAAAAACAATCGCGCGCCTGCGAACAAGTCCGATTGGAGGGTAGGACCAAAACCCACACATCGGCAACGGTGCTGACCGAAACGCTTAAGAAGATCTTCAGTAAAATCAGAGACCGGTACCCTTTTGCAGTCCATCCAATGAAGCAGATGCTTCGCCGCCCTGAAGCGCCTTCGGATGGTTACTTCGCCATAACCCGCTTGGCAGAGCTCTCTGGCAAACCCTTCAAGCAACGAACCGTGCGGTCCTTCCCGGAGCACTTGCATTCGTTGGCTCTTAAAAAAATGTTCCAGCATGACGTGCCCTCCTTTAATGGTAGATTGAGAGAAATGTCATTATTATGCGGTGTAAACGACCCCGCACGGCAACTTTAACCCTCTGAACCTATTGTACTATGCGGTGTCCTATAACCCTCTCTCCGCATAACAATAGTGTCTGCATTATTCTTCTTATGCAGTTCAGCGCATAAGAAGAACGCCTTCAGTTGGGCATACCTTAATCTTCTGGTGGATTTTGATAATGTTTTTGTCATCTGTTCCAGGAAGTGATAGATCTCGTCCGGTTTTATAGAATCGAGATCACGATCAGAGAAAACAGAGTCGAAATGCTGTAATAAAAACCTGTAGCTGTCCACAGTCCTTTTTCTATGGTTTGACTGCTGGTAAAACCTGAATAATGATATTGCCTCTTTTACGTTCATAACTACCTCCTCGTTTTTGAAGGTCTCTGGGGATAATAGTATATGCCAAAAATATTGATTACGAATATTGAGTTTGGATGCAATACTAAAACGTCCATAGGATCATAGCTTGACTATACACCATAATGGTGTTATTATTACCGTATGGCGGAAAAGAGAAAACCAACCTATGATCTTCAAGCATTCAAGGCTGTGTTTTCAACAGTGCAAAAACTCGCTGTTACAGGCTCGGCGTTAAGAAGTGCTTCTGCTCTCGGGTTTGGACGTTCAGAGATTGTTGAAACAATAAAGACCATGCAGCGTGAGCACTTCTATAAATCAATGACGTCATATGCCGACAGCCAACTATGGCAGGATGTATACCATGTTCCCTCGTCCGTTGGTCTTTTATACGTCAAATTCACCGCCGACGTTTTGACTGAGTTTTTACTTTTATCCTTTAAGGAGAAGAACGATGAATAATCCTGTTTGTCCAAAAACCGGTGCACCGATGCACCGGGGCACACGCACCATGACTCTCACCTATAAAGATGAAAGCATTACATTTGACATGCCCGGGTGGTATTGCGATACATCAGATGAGAGTATCCATACGGGACAGGATATGAAAGTCTCTGATCGAATACTTAACAGTCTTAAGGCACGTGTTGAGGGTTTGCTTGAACCCGAGGAAATACGCCGCATCCGAAAAAAACTTGCCATAAATCAGACAGAAGCTGGACATATGATCGGCGGCGGTCCTCGTGCTTTTCAAAAATATGAATCCGGAGATTTGCTGCCAAGTCGAGCAATCAGCAGCGCCCTCGTGCTCCTTGATCATAATCCCGAGGGTTTAACGGTTCTTCAAAAACGGCAGATCAGAACAACTTATCGTGGAAGAAAGAATTGGCCGCTGGAACGTTAATTAATCTGTATGGTGATGTATGGTTCTGCTTTTGGCAAGCTGTACGTATAGCATCTACAAACAAAGCATAGGGGTTTTTGGCTGTGATCGTCGATTATGGATTGAAATCAACAAATAGCATAAATATGGTTCATTTCTTTTTATAGTATTCAGGATACATTTTTTCTGCACACTCCGGACAGATACCATGGGAGAACTCCGCTTCTGAATGGTCTCTTACATACATTTCCATCTGTTCCCAGCATCCATTATCATTGCGTATTTTCTTACAGGAGGCACAAATGGGTAGTAATCCGCTTAAAAGCTTTACCTTAGAAAGTGCTTCCTTAAGTTCAATTATGAGCCTCTCGCGCTCTTCCTCTGCCTGCTTGCGTCGTATCGATAAAAAAGTGACGACTCCAGCGATAGTGATGAACAGAACTACTCTTATCAGTGCCGGCATGATTATGCCGCTTTCTGATGTAAAAACAAGAATCAACACCATATAGAACACTGTAAGGCACACCGAATAGATAAACCCCCTCATCGTGTAATACATACAGCTCAAAATGATTGGAATATAGAAGAGATTCTGGAACACAATAAACGATCCGGAGAGAAGACAGGAGAGGCTGATAATGATGGCTACAATTGTTGTGGCAGCGATGAGTAGAATATGAAGTCGGTTTCTTGGAGGATCCTTTTCCAGTTTAGTACTGTTCGTCCGCTTGGGTCTCCCGAAAAATTGTTGCTCCATATATACCAAGCTGTTGATATCGGATATTATCCTTACAAAGTCAAGATTTTAATATGGTCCCTTCATGGAAGAAATGGCTCCTTTAAATCGGGCATGGCATTGACAATAAGTTCCGCCAGTCCGATGTAAGCCACGTTGATCTTTTCTTCCACCTTATAGTATTCCAGGAGGTCCCTCAATTGAGCTTTGCAGTTCGAACAAGGGGCACACACGTATTTCTTTGTCTCAGGGTTTCCAGTATCCCGGAAGGTTTCCACAATCTGTTTTATTTTCATCCGTCCTGCTACCGCCATCCTCCAGTCGGGAAAATTGAGAGAATTCATTACGGCAAAACCTCCACCGCCACCACAACAATAATTATCAACGCCGTGGGGCTCCATTTCGACGAACTGCGGGCAGATGCTTCTGAGAATCCTCCTTTGGGGTTGAGATATACCCATCATTCTCACGATATTGCAGGGATCGTGGAGAGTAACGGGAAAGTTGTTTCTCTGTGGATCAAGTTTGAGTTTTCCACTTAGGACAATGTCTTCCAGGACCGGCAGGCAACTGATTCGGGGAATTGCCAGATCGGGTGGCAATAGCCTGTCGGCCAACACGATAGTTGCTTTATGGGCATGGCCACACTCTCCAACCACTATTTTGTTAACCTTCAGGTCCTTGGCTATACTGACGTGTCTCATGGCTATCCGGGCAAGTTGAAAGTCATCATACCAGGCACCATAGTTTACAGCATCATAGCCGGCGAGCTCGCTGGACAGCGTCCAGCTTATCCCGAGGGCATCGAAGAGAATTGCAAATGCTTCGGGATTTTCGGGCCACGACACAAACTCGCCTGCATTGTGTACAAGAAGTATATCAGCCCCTTTTACGTCCACCGGGATGGCTATCTTTTTCCCTGTTTTTTCTTCAATCTCTTCCTCCATGAAACGCCTGATGTCCTCAAATGCCTTTGGACGCATGCCAGTGCTTGAACCGGTATCGAGCTGCCGAACCGTGCCCATTTGATGCAGTTCTTTCGGGGCTATACCCAGTTCCTGACTGAAAACCTTTCGGAATTCATGTGCAATGAGACCATTGTCAATACCGAGGGGGCAGGCTTGGGCGCACCTGCGACAGAGCGTGCAACGGTAGGAAAGCTCTGCCAGCCTGGCAAGAGTTGACCAGTTGAGATCGACCTTCTTTGCGGTGAAGCCAAAGTTAAATAGCCCCTTTTTCTTGAGATATCCTTGAATAATCGCACGCAGGATTTCCGAACGGTAGGTTGGCCTGTATATTTCCTGTTTTCCACTGGCCGTATAGACCGGACAGGCATCGCTACAGGTTTGACAGCTTGCACAGTATTTCAGGGAGAGGGTTAACGGTTTTAAAAAGGTCCAGTTATTCTCCTCCGAAAGCAACTTTTCGATACCTCCGAGAAACTTCCTGACTATCTCCTCTTCTTCCTGTTGACTGCCCGGCTTCAAAATCCCGATAGCCGATATGCCATCCAGGGATGCATCGATCCTCCGGCTTTGCTCATCGGTGAGCAACTTTAGTGGCTGCTGCTCGTTTAAGGGTTGATTCAAAGGAGGAGGAAGCTTGATAAGGTCTTTGATTTCAAGGGTGACCATCTGTGGAGCCGGCTTGCCGATGTCACCTATTTTTGTTGCCTTTTTCACCTGTTGAACCTCCCTGAGAGAAAAGCCTATTTTCAGACGCCACTTCTTCCCAGGTTTTGCCTGTAGAGATATGAGGCGCTGCCCAGCTTATTGTTTTGTGCAGAAGCAAACTTAATTCCCTGTTCTGTCTTGAGTCTTTGGGCAGGTGGTCGGTTGCCCATAATATTTTATGGTATAGAAAATATTTGGTCACAAAATGCATCATACGCGAACAGGGGACATAGATTATGAATAACGATGTCAGCAGTAAGTTGATTACCATGAGGGGGTGTAGATCCGATACAGGCTTAAAAGTGATGAGATTTTTAAGGTACTCTCTATAAACGGTGAAAGCCTTGTCGAACCAGAGCCAGTTCACAAAACCGGTAGATGAGATTGCCAAGGCGAAAAGGAGATTGAAATAGATCACCGGGGTTGTGTAAAGTTTCAGATCTTTATCAACGAGTCTTAAAATTGTCAACCCTGCCGTGGAAAGTACCATCATCAAAAAGCTAAGGCCGCCTACGTAACAGGTTGCGTAAAAAAGAAAGACCACGGCGCATTCCGGCGACTCAGGTGTTATGTTGAACCCCTTCACAAGGGCAAGTGCCCCGGCAAACATAAAAAAAGTCCATAAAATGTAAAGATACAACGAGATGTGCAAGGGATATACAAAATACCAGTAGGATTTTCTCCGTTTGAAGTATGTAAGGAAAAGCAGTATTTCTTTTGCCATGTAAAGCAGTTCCTGCATTAACCGCCCGAAGCGATTTGAATCCCCCTTGCCTTCCCGTCCTTCACCGTTTCTACCGGGAATAGGATAGAGTTCCCATCTCAAGCTGGATGGCAGGCGTGCGATGCTTATAGTCCTACATATAAAAAGGCAAACAAATACCCCTAACGATATGTAATTTATTATTTGCAGCACCAAAAAACCGCTCATATTGATGACTGTTGCCTCCTTCCAGACCTTTACCTGGTAGATCTCGCTCTTCGCAGTCTGCAAGTCTCTATGGATAGAAAAAGCTTGGTCTGATTACGATCTTCGGTATGCCTGCTATTCTGCAAGCACCCCGTGTCAAACCAGAGGGAAAAAGATCACGGATGCGTTTGAAGGAGAGTCCGGTACGCTTAGATAACATTTTTACAGGCGGAACACTGCCGTACTGACAATAGTAATCCCTCAAATAGTCAATAACTTTCCAGTGATCTTCGGTTAGCTCCAGATCTACTTCCGTGTGTACCAGGAGACGGGCAACTTCTCTGTTCCAGAATTCGGGGTTAAGTAAGAAACCTTCTTCATCGAGTTGATCATTAATGCTGATTGGCAGAGGTTCGGAAAACATATTAAATACCTCCTTCTTGTGTTACATTTTATAGCACAATTAACGCACTTATACAAAGCAATCAATGAACCGTAATGGGTTACGATCTCGGATGTTGCAAGTGTTAACTCCAAAAAATGTTATTGTAAAAAAGGTTATTTTCAAGAGGATATATTATACCCCCTTCGATCAATCATGACAATCGCTTAAGATGAAGTTTCTGAGGAGCATCTCCCCGGAAATAGCACAAACCGGGATGAGCTTACCCCTCATCCTTTAAACACATAACCGGAAGGCATAACATGACCGCGCGAGTCTTCGTTTTTCAGCCATGAATGCTTTTCACCCCAGATGGGCAGAAGCTTTCCCCGAAGCCATTCAAAGGGAAGATCAGCCCGGGGTTCATACTTTTCGATATACTCGATATAGGGATTGCCTGCAAGGTCTTGTGGGGCAAGGGGTGCGTCATGAATGCCATCGAATTCGACGACAGGAACACCGCTTTTCTCACACAGATCCCTGTCAAAGGCAGGTGTTACGCTTACCCATCTTTCCCCGAGAAGGAATTGGGTATACCCGTGACTTGGAAACACATCAAGGCCTGTCTGAGCAATCAGTTCCTGCGGCGCCTTGTGGTTTTTTATCCTTGCAAAGATAAGTCTTGAAGGGATGCAGGCTGCCCGACCGAGGGCGGCAAGGAGGACGGCCTTCTGGACACAGTAGCCCATCCCGCGCGTCAGTATCGTGCTGGCCATAAAGTCCTCGAACCTGGTAGAGATCATATAGACGCTGTAGTGGATACTGTCACGGACAAAATTAAAAAGGGACATCGCCTTTTCGCTGTCACTTCCGCAACGAGAGGTTAGCTGCACCGCCTTTTCAATGATTGCCTCATTGCTGGAATCAATGGCCTTTGTCGGTCTGAGGTATATTTCCATCTTACACGCCTGCTGCCTCTTCAACGGCTTCAACTATCTTTTTATAGCCCGTGCATCGGCATATATTGGAAGAAACTGTCCTGATAATCTCCTGTCTCCCCGGTTTATTATTCCTCTCAAGGAGTGCCTTGGCAGTCATAATCATACCTGAGGTGCAGAAACCACACTGAACCGCCCCTTTTTCTATAAAGGCCTTCTGCAGGGGATGGAGTTTTCCCTCCCGCTGGAGTCCTTCAATGGTGGTTACCTCCATACCTTCCACTTCCGGCGTTAAAACAAGACAAGAACGAACGGGAATCTCATTGAGGATGACCGTACAAGAGCCACAGGCTCCAAGACCGCATGCCTCTTTTGCACCGGTCAGAGACAGTCTTTCCCGAATTGTCTCCAGAAGGGTTTCGTATGGTTTTACCTGGAGCGTTACCTTTTCGTTATTAACTGTGAATGTTACCTTGGCAGTTCTCATGATCTTGCCTCCTTTAAAACTTTTGTAACCACCCTTTTCGCAAGAACCTTGGACATCCTCTTTCTGTAAGCTGCAGGGAGGGTTGTATTTGAAACGGGTTTTGAATCAGAGTAAACATGACCTATGAGCTTTTCCACAGTATCCTCGTTCATATTTTCGAGAATGTACACAGAAGGAACAGGACCGACAGCACCTATAGAGAACTTACCCCTTCCCTCCTCAACAGAAATGGCCGCGTTGACCAGCGGATAATCTATGGAGTCCCTTACCCTGATCTTTTCATAGGCCCCCCTTGTCTTCCTGAGAGGAATGAGGATCCTGGTAAGAATCTCGCCTGAGGTAATCCTGAAAGGTGTTCTGCTTTCGCCACTGAAAATCTTCGCAAGGTCTGTCCTTCTTTCACCGCCAGGACCGTTGAGAATCACTTCGGCAGAGAGAGAAAGCAATGAGGGGGCATTGTCACTGCAATAATTTGCAAAGCATGCACGTGCGCCCGGCACGACATTGCAAGTTTTGCCACCCATTTTAAAACAGAAACCTTGTGCTGTTCGCCATTCCAGAGATTTGTTGTAAAAGAGACATCGCGTGTTCTGGAGTATGTTTCCGCCGACGGTACCCCTCATTTGAAGGGTTTCGCACGACGTGGCATCAAGCGATTCGTAGAGGGCCGGGAAGTACTCTTTTATAACAGGATTATTCTTAAGTCCAAACAGCGTTGCATTTGCACCGATGGATAGAGAGCCTTCATGAACGGCTATTTCTTTGAGTTCGCCGATATCTTTAAGATCGATGAGGGCAGTCGGTTTGTGAAGCCTCAGTTTCAACTGGGGCACTATATCTGTGCCGCCTGCAAGATAAAATGCCTTTTCATCATATTTCTGAAATAAACGTATCGCCTCCTGGATACTTTTAGCCCTTTTGTATGCGAATTTTGGTAGAATCATCGCTTTGCCTCCTTTTTATCATCGATTAAACGCAAGACCCTGTCCGGCGTCAGCGGCAACTCTGTAAACAGCGTTCCTGTTGCGTGACCCACTGCACAGGCAACAGCGCTGTATGCATTCATTCTCACGGTCAGCCCGCCTTCCTTGGCGCCAAACGGTCCCTCCGGATCAACGGAACTCACAATCACCGTCTCTATATCGGGCATGTCGCA
Source organism: Pseudomonadota bacterium (assembly GCA_026388315.1). Taxonomy (NCBI): domain Bacteria; kingdom Pseudomonadati; phylum Pseudomonadota; species Pseudomonadota bacterium. Next base: position 13,770 of record JAPLKA010000015.1, read on the forward strand.
GGCAAGAGGAACCTTATATTCCAAGAGGTCGGGGTTAAGGAGAAATCCTTCATGCCAGAGATTTTCTTCCATGATAGCTGCAACCCCTGCCTGCTGAACGGAGCCCTCCATCTGTCCCTCTACTGCCATGGGATTGATTGCCCTGCCGCAGTCATGGGCTGCCACGAACCTGGGGATTGCAATCTTTCCTGTCTCAGGGTCAATACATACCTCTGCCACAGAAGTCCCGTAAGAAAATGTACCTGCCATCTGTCCGTATGGTCTTGATACCCATTCACGGTCGAAATCTATGTGCGGGAAATACGACCCTCTCCCCATGACCGGGTTGCCTCTGAAAAAGGCCTCACGGACAACCCAGGAGATAGGCATCTTCTTTTCGGGATCGCTCATCGAAAATGCTATCCCGTCCTTCAGGTCAATATTGTCTTCAGTTGTCCCGAGTTTTTCCGCCGCAACGGTAATCATCTGCTTCCGTGCGTCCTCGCAGGCCGCCTTCACAGCGTTACCACCGACAAATGCTGCTGCCTGTGAATATGCTCCAGGATCAAGGTTCGTTACCTCTGTATCGGCGTTCACGAGGTTGATATCTTCCATGGGAATCCCAAGAACCTCGGACGCAATCTGTACCATCATCGATTCGTTTCCCTGTCCGTTGTCAACAAGACCTGTTACAATTGTTGCCTGCCCATCATCGTTCAGCTTTACATAGCATGATGACCCGGAGCGAAAACCCATGGGAAAACCGCACATGATTGCAACACATCCCATGCCGATACCGCTGCCTTCGGGTGATGTCATCAGTTTTTCCTTAAAACTGGATCTGTCCGATGCCTCCTCTATTGTCTCCCGGAGACCACAGCTTATGATCTTTGAACCTGTCGCCGTTTCTTCTCCCGCCGTTAAACCGTTTTTGAGTCTTATCTCCATAGGACCGATGCCGATTTCAGCGGCGATATGGTCCATCTGAGCCTCATTGCCGGCAAGAAACGCCCTGCCGTGGCAGCCGTACATACCCCTTATCCCTTTGTTTGTGAAAACCCGATACCCGTTATACCGGACATTGGGAAACCGGTAACATTCCTCGTAGACATAAAAAGGTATGGACGTCGCTATGGGACCGGTGCTGCTGTAGGCGCCCCCGTCATAAACGACCTTGAAATCTTTTGCCACAATAGTGCCGTCTTTTTTTACACCCGTTTTTATTGTGGCTATCATATCATGTATCTGCCTGGTGCTTACGGCATTCTCCTCGCGGGTAAGGACAAGCTTCACAGGTCTTCCGGATTTAATAGAGAGGAGAGATGCAATAAAATCTCCGGGAGAAACCTCCGACCTTCCACCAAAGGCACCCCCCGAATTGATATGGCGTATCCGTACTTTGTTGAGTTGTATCTTCAGGAGGTTCGAGAGGGCCTTGGCACGGACATGTGGCCCCGCATTGGGTAACCAGAGGTCAAGGAATCCGTTCTTATATGAGGCAAGCACTGCGTATGGTTCCATCATGGCATATGCTTCGCCTGCTGATTTGAATGTGTCTTCGCGGACAAGATAAGCTTCCGCCATCGCCTTGTCTACCTCACCCACATCGATGTGCACATGTATGTTTATATTATCCGGATGCTCCTTGTGTATCTGCGGCGATCCTTCCTTCATCGATTCCAGCGGATCAAAAACCGCCTCCAGCGGCTCATACTCCACCTTTATATATGCAAGGGCCTCCAGAGCAGTCTCTTCATCAACGGCTGCAACGGCTGCCACGTCCTCTCCAACGTATCGTACCTTATCGGTAGGCATCATGGCATGGTCCTGCGTATATCTGAAAACACCCCATTTGATGCCATACCCGTCGAAACCACTGACAACAGCTTTGACACCGGGCAATCTCAAAGCACGCCTCGTGTCGATGCTTACTATCCGTGCGTGGGGATATGGGCTTCTCAATACCTTTGCTACGAGCATATTGGGCATTTTCATGTCTGCAGTATACATGGCAGCCCCGGTAACCTTTGCAAGCGAGTCGGTCCGTGCAACCCTCTTTCCAATGATATTAGTGTTATATTCCATGGTTACTCCCTTTCCGCATACACAGCGGTTTTAATATTTTGTATACATTATGCCGTAATTAATATTTTATTTAAATCATTCTTGATGCCTAATACAAATATAAAACTGTAACTGTGTTTCGCCACATACTCACACGGTTTATCCTTTTACCCTCTCCAGTTCTCAAGAAGGGAGTGTCTGGCATGCATCTTCAATAATTTCCGATATATCCTTCACCACAATTTTGTCTTCACACTCTTCTGCTTTCACCGCATCTTCGTGGCAAAAATGGGTGATCCCCAATGCGGTATTAATTGCCTCCGTACACTATTTTTTTATCCAGTCGGCTGGAATGCGATACTCCCCGCCTATGGACTTTTTCTCCCCGATCCACTTAAAGGCCTCTTCTGGAGTGCTGAAATAATGGTATTTGTTAAAAATTGCTTTTGCCTCCCTTGAACCCAGAAAATCAAGAAACTTCTTGGCATTATCCTTTGATTGGGAGAAAGAAATAATATCTGCCTGACCGGCACCGATTCTCTGCACTTCCCTGGCATTCAGTTTTACCGTCCCAATCTTATCCGGATACCACCCGTCAAGAAAATGGAAACCGATAACGGCATCAACTTGTTTTAAGGCCACGAACATGGCAAGCTTATTGAAATCCTCGGCGTGAGTTACCACATTCTTTTTAAAAGCAGCTTTTTCCTGCACTGTCAGGTTTTTATCAACAATCTCAGCGGTAAGCATCCCTATATACACAACTTCCGGGTTTGCGATAGCTACCCTTATTCCTTCACGGGTGAGGTCTTTTAATCTCTTGATATTTTTTGGATTCCCCTTCTGTACATTGATACAGGGAACAAAGTAGGCTATGTTCCTCAGTGAGTTGCCGGCAACGAGGCCCTTTTTCCTGGCCTTTTCCATCATATCTTCAGAGGGCGATATAAAAACATCACCCCTTTTTGTAAACTCCATCTGCGCCAGGAGAGTTCCAACACCCCCATAAATAGTACCTATTTTTGATACCGTTGTTTTTTCAAAGAGATAGATTACTTCATCCATGGGGCGTTTGAATGCAGCACCGCAAAACACCATTAGCTGCTCTTCTGCCACAGAATAAACCGGGAAAAGATACAGCAAAAACAGACAGAGAAACCCTACTTTTAAAATCCTATTCAACGGCAACGTCTCCTTTTCTGGATTATTTGTGATAATTCACCTGAATCCGTCTTCCGGATGCCGATACGAGCCTGCACAGCCATTACACATAAATCCTTTGTCTCTATCATAACATTTTCCTCTTTTAGTGTTGTAATACAAAAACGGCTATTGTGCCGATTCCCGATAAAAGCAAAGCCAACTGGATGAGACTGCTCTTAAACTCTATGGTTCGGTGCAGGCCTGGGATTAGATCAGCAAGGGCGATATAAATAAAACTTGCGGCGGATATAGCAAGCACAAAGGGTACCAGTGTCTGGGTTGTCTTCAGATAAAAGTATGCGATTATGGCGCCGAAAACTGCTGTGATTGAAGATAAGAGGTTATACAGGTACGCTTTTCTTTTTGTATAACCACTTTCAAGGAGGATCGCAAAATCTCCCATTTCCTGAGGAATCTCATGGGCAATTACCGCTATCGATGTTATGATGCCAAGATGAATATCCGACAAAAAAGCTGCTGTAATAACAGTTCCGTCAACAAAGTTGTGAAAGGCATCGCCAATAAGGATAAGGGTACCTGCCCTTGTATGGGTTTCACAGTTTTCCGCATGACAGTGCCGCCATATAACAAGCTTTTCGAGAAGGAAAAAGAGGAGAAGACCGGCAAGGATTGTGGCTGAAACGACAAAAGGGGAAGACAGGTGCAGTGCTTTCGGTATCATGCCGAGAAAGGCGGAGCCCAGTAATGTCCCTGTCGCATAACTCACCAAAAAGGAGATCAGTATCCGACGGTACTTTTCATTGAACAGCAAGACGAATGATGCTCCGGTAACTGCACCAATACTGCCGATGATGGTAAACACGAAAATCCATAGGATAAGCGACGTCTTACATACCTCCCCTCACACCGTATCGAACAGGGATCACAGAGAATCCGCCTTCTGCCGTTCAATCTCCGATTCCTCTGCAGGATGGGGTTCTACAATCGGCTCCATCTCACCGTTGTGATATTGTTCTATGATCTTGCGCACTGTTGCTCCCGCCTCTGCCCTGTAAATATCGATAAAATTGTCTTTCAGCATATAAAAAGCTATTTCTCCGATCTTAGGGGTAAACACAATATCCAGGTTATGCTTAATCACAGCCTTAATAACCTTGACCCCTATGTGTATGCGATCCTTTTCCCCGAGGAACTCGTTGTAATAGAAATCTTCTATCTCCGCACCCCCTTTGTCGTCCAGTTTCAGAATAATAAAGTAAGGTGCCCTGCCGAAGTGGCCATGAATTGTTGAATCCAGTCCGTTAATCTCTTTGACCGGGATAATGACGGATAGCGTATCCTGTTTCGCCGGTTCAACATGAACAAAAACTGATTCGATCTGATTATAGTCACTTGCTATAAGGTCCTCGATCTTATCGGCGAGTTCATGTGCTTTATATACAGAGACCGAGGGACCCGTGGCGATGTCACACTCTACCATTTTAAACGGTCCGGATTGGCGTATCTTCACGTCCCTAACTCCCTTAACGCCGTTAACAGAGGATATCTTCTCCTCTATCTCTGACTGCAGCTCTGGATCAAGGTTCGCATCCATTAGGATCAGAAGCGGTGTCCAAATGTTTTTTGCTCCCAGCCTGATGATAAGCAGCGCAATAAGCATCACAATAGAACCCTCAATATAGGGAATCTTTGCATGGGCTAAAAGAATACCTGTGAGCACAACCAATGAGGTACCAATGTCGAGAAAGGCCTCGGACGCATTAGCCTGAAGGGCTCCGGAATTGATGAAAACACCTGTTTCTTTTTCCATCCTTGCTACAAAATACGATACGAAGACTGATATACCACTTACCAAAACAGGTAACGTCGGAAATGCATGGTGAGGAGCCGGAAGAAAAAGCTTCCCGTATCCCGCAACAAAGTTTTCAAAACCGGCCCATACGACAAGAACGCCAACAAGAAGGGTAACAAATGTCTCAGCCTTATATAGTCCATAGGGAAATCTCGTGCTCTCCTTTCGGGAGGCAAGCCAAAGACCAAACCACGAAGCAAAGATAGCGAGTACGTCAACGCCGCTGTGAAAGGCGTCTGCAATGAGAATTCTGGAGTCAAAGAGATAACCGGTGAAAAACTTAGCAACTGCAAGAAGGAATATGGCGATAGTTGCGGTTAGGGCTACCCTTTGACCCCGTTTTAGAGACTCCATGTGACTATTCGTGTTTTCCACGGCTCACCATGTAGACTGCTATTCGATCTTCAAAAATTGACGGGCCATAAAAGAACCGCACTGCGGACATTTTCTCTGAAAACAGGGGATACCGGGCTCACGGGGAACAACGATGCCGCACTGCGGACATATGCAGTTGGTAGGGGAACCGCCGCGCCTACAGCCGCCCGTTTCTCTGCCTCGTCCAACCCTGCCACATTTTTCCCCTCCTCCTGAGCCTTTTTTTCCTGCAAAACCGAATGGCACTCATTGCCTCCGCTTAATTATTTATGTTAAACCTCTATGGTCCGCCCTACCCTAATATCAATGAAGTTTTCCCTGTATGACTCCTTAAAGATTTTTATAGCGTCTTCCCCCGTACAGTGAGCAGGGCCCACACAATATACGCCCAGCGCCTTAAGTTCTTTATTAACCCGTTTGATTTTTTCAACAGATTCATCCAGAAGATGAAAACCGCCCATTACGAGATGAATATCTTTTTTTGCGTTTTCCTTCACACGTTCCACTATGTTTATTATGCCGGAATGGGCACAACCCGTTACTATTGTAAGCCCTTTATCTGTATCCAGCACCAACGACTGTTCAGCGATGTAATCAAAGCCGCACGTCGCTTCTATTTGACCCGTTGTGTGGATATTATCGGCAATTTGCGTAAAGGAATCAACTTCTATCAAGTTGCACTCGTATGATTTTATTTTATCTTTAAACCCCCGGCTGAAACCGGGGCATATATATACATCGAGTCCCGGCTTTGCCTGGAGGACGTCCCACAGTCCACCTGTATGGTCAAAGTGGTCGTGGGAAATAACAATCGTCTCTATATCGTTTATTTTTACACCCATGTGATCCATGTTGTTGAAAAGGCAGCCCGAATCCTCACCTGTGTCAAAAAGGATTCTATTTTCAATAAGATAAGAAACCCCCCAGCCCATTAGAAACCTATTGCTCAGTCTCTTACTGTCAAAAAGTATCTTAATCTCCATTTTATACTTTTCCTCTTCTTTTCAATGTGTCCTTGTCGCTGATAGGCTTGACGATTTTTTTCGGCTCTCATAGACGGAAATGGCATTGAGACCGCCAAAAAGGTCTTTTATTTCCGACAATTCCTCCCTCTTGAGCGGTTCAACGCCACAGGGCCTCAATGGAGTATTGATTTGTATCTCATCAGGGTGAATCTCTTTTGCTATCTCAGCAATATCTCCGGCATATTGTACGTTTTCTTTTATGAACATAATCTGCAGCGCAAGCTTTCCCTGGAAATGTCTTTTAAATTCCTTTAAACCTTGAACAATAACGTCAAATTCTGTCCCCTGAAATGGCTGGTTTACAGCCATGAAAGACCCCTGTGAGCAAGCATCCAGTTTAGCGATAACAAAATCAGCGGAAGACAATTCCTTCTGCACATCCTGCCGGTTTATCAAAGATGAATTCGTGATGACAGCGATGGCTTCCTTCCTGATGCCTTTTAACGCTTTGATCATATTGCCCAGGTTTATTGCCAGAGTGGGTTCGCCCCTTCCTGATAAGGTAATGTAATCTATGGAGATATCAGCAGGTAACATTTCTAATTCTCTTAGAATCGTGTCCTCTGAAACATAGAACTGCCGTGTCGAGGTAAGGAATTTTGTTCTTCCCAACTGGCAGTACAAGCAGTCATAACTGCATATCTTTTCTTCCTGGGACAGCAGGTCTATCCCCAGGGAGCTTCCCACTCTCCACGAGGGAACAGGCCCATAAATGTATTTAAATTTATTCCCCATTAAATCTACCTCCTGACAAAAAAACGTCTGTGAAAATTGACACGCTCATTAAGTGGTTTCGGTGATTGTGTTTAATCGTAACTTGCACAAATTGCGTCATCACACATAATCGGTTCGACAATCGGCTTCCATGCGGAGTCCTCCCATGTCCCGAGGTACGTATGCATATCGAGATACTTTTTTGGTATGGGGTGGGTGCCTACAACGACTTTCACATCATAACGTTTTTCAAGAAAGGCTTTGAATGTGTCGATATGCGGACAAGGAGGATAACCGACAATGAGGCCGGTAGCTAAATGAATGGCCTCTGCACCATTCTTCACCATTTCTTCGCCCGCATATTCCATGTTACCGCCAGGACAACCATCGCAAGTTGTAAAACCAACTAACTCAACCTCAGTGTTCACATATATGCTGAAAGCCCCTTCCTTGTTCCTCATCGCTCGGAAACACTTCCCGCCCGCGCAACGGCGGTAGCGGTCGCAAATAATTATTCCAATTTTTGTCTTTGAATTCATTTCAACTCTCTTAGATTCCTAATTTTTGTTCAATCCTTTCGTTTACCATTGTAAGAAGACGGATCGCCCCCGTCCTCTTTAACTGTCTGAAATTTGCGCCCTCCCGTATGGATTTCAACGCCAAATCTTTATCCAATACCCTGCTCCCCGATATAATGTCGATTCCATATTGGAAAAACACTTCTGAAAAAGGTGTTGTAGGACCGAGGAGCATCTTGATGCTTTCTTTCGGGCAAAACTTGAGGAGGCTATTCAGCGTATGGTTTATGAGGGTTGTACTCGAAATGGCTATAATGTCTGAGATGGGGAGATATTGTTCTGCATCTCCTTCCGGGCAATCCCCGGGCCTCTGCCACTTTTCAATTACCCAGAGTGTCTTTGCAACTTTTCGCAGATCATCTGTGAAAGGGAAGTGTCCCACAACGGACACATTCATGCCTTTTCCATGCTCGATGAGAAACTCCGAGGCATTCATTTCGACACATCGTGAATAATCAGGCTCGATGAGGGAATTGACAGCGGCAAGGCCAACAGATGCCCTGGCAATATCGGGCACAAGGGAATAGCGGGCTAATTCCAGTGCGGTCATCTCTGAGTAAGGTTTTTCGTGAAACGTCTCTCCATTTTCATCGGAAGCGCAATCTCTTATCATGGTAGACGATAGACCGCAGAACCTGCTTATAACTGCTGTCCAATAGATGCCCTTTGTCACTTCTTCGACGGGGGCGTCACTTGTAATACTATTAATTAGGTCCCTTAATATTTCCATATTTGATAGCCTTAATCTCCTCTCCGCAGTAAAAATACATTTCCGCATTCACCATAACATGGCTGCACTCGAAATACCCGGAGCTGCCGAACCTGCCTGTCCGTTGCCCCGGGTATTTTAACAGACGGATTTATGCTGTGGTCATGACCTGTTACTTTGTTGTCTCCAGTTCTTCAATCCTTTTGCGTAAATTCTCCAGGGTCTCCTCAAGATACCCCGCCTGATCCTTAAGTGCACCCAATTCCTGCTCCCTGTTCATGGCCGATGCTGGGGGAGCGCCATAGGTCATACCGGGCGCGCAAGGGTTACCCCATGCGGGCCAGTTACCAGCACCTCTTTGCCATCCGGTCAAACTGGTGGCGTAAAACTGGTTCCTGAAACCACGTCCACCGCCACGACCCCAACCACAGAAACCTCTTCCATAACCGGGATTCACAAAACCCGGCGCATACCCTGCGCAGTAACCTGCTGCGCGTCCAGTCATAGGGCCCATTCCTGCAGGACCTGTTCTATCTCCTCTTGGCATGACACATACCTCCTTTTATTAATTCTATTTCTTTAATCACTAACCTGACAGTCAACGGTTGGGCTCAGCATTGCTTGAGGGCCGCGAATTCCTTCTCGATACCGTACTCTTCGACGTTTCGTATGCACTGGGCACCGACATCTATCTTTTCTGGCATCCCGAAGGTCTTGCCGGGTTCATCCGGGGTCTCTGCTTTTTTCAATTCCAGAACTCTCTCGGGATCGAAAGAGCTGCCCCTGTACGCAGCAGAATAACAGAGGTAATAGTGCCGACCACGATAGACCGCACATTCTTTACAGGCCGTTCCGGAAAATGGACACATTATTTTATGCTTGGCCATACTGACACCTTCCTGTGGAAAAGTTTGCGAACCCTGGAACACCAAATCCCGCACAATAACCTGCTGCGCGTCCAGTCATTGGTCCTGTTCCAGTGGGTCCTGTTCCGTCTCTTCTTGGCATAATCGTACCTCCTTTTATTGTTGTTTTTGCCCGTGATGCATTTATCGCTTTCCGTGGTGACTGCGAAAGCGACGTCTACATTGTTCACCATAACATCCGGGCATGAAGAAGCTGCTACCTGTCAATTGTCCGCAAAGGAAAGCCGATACAACGTTATCCAGATCACCACACAGGAATCCTGCAACCCGGACACCCGCAATGATAAGGGCCATCTCCAGAGTACGAGAAACTGCTCCACAGATAAGTACATCTGCGTCAAGCCCTGAAACTTCTCTTGCACGATTGAAAGGATCACGGCTTGTCAGGATTCTGTTTTCCCGCTTCACTTCCTTGCCGTCTTCAATATCGATAAGACAGAGCCTGTCAGAAACATCGAAAACGGGTGATATGCGGTCTTGCCAGTATGCAATCGCTATCTTCATATTATCTAAAAGATGCAAGGTCCATGCCAGCTCTTTATCAGTTGGAATAACTATTAATAACTGTGTGTTGGAGATATATCAGAAGCTTCCCATTGACAATATGATTGTATAATGCAATGTTATATTGTTATAGAATTGCAATTAGCACGATTAAGGAAACACGGAATGCATAGCAAATCAATAAATACAGAGAATGAAGCAAGACAAAATGAGCGGGATGTCATCCTTGATTCGATTAATGAGGGAGTCTTTACGATCGGAACAGACTGGCGGATAACCTCTTTCAATCGGGCAGCCGAGGTCATAACCGGCATACCGCGAGATGAGGCCACAGGACGATCCTGTTCGGATGTATTCCACGCAAACATCTGTGAAAAAGAGTGTGCCCTCAGGAGGACATTTGAAAACGGCAGGCCGGTTATCAACACAACGGCATATATCGTTAACAACAGGGGTTACAGGGTGCCAATACGCATTTCGACGGCTATTTTGAGGGATGATGTCGGGAATGTTATCGGCGGTGTAGAAACATTCCAGGACTTAAGTCAGGTGGAACGATTACAGAAAGAGCTGCAAAATCGCCATACCTTTGAAGATATCGTCGGGAGAAGCCCTGCAATGATGCGCCTATTCGATATTCTTCCCCGGATTGCGGAAAGCAACAGTACGGTGCTCATTGAAGGTCCGAGCGGTACAGGAAAGGAACTCGTCGCAAGGGCCATTCATAATCTTTCATCACGGAGAAAAAAACACCTTGTAGCGGTAAACTGCGCAGCATTGCCAGACACCCTTCTCGAAAGTGAATTCTTCGGTCACAAGGCAGGGGCCTTTACAGACGCCAGGCGGGACAAGGCAGGCCGTTTTGCCTTGGCTGACGGGGGGACGATATTCCTTGACGAGATAGGTGATATTTCACCGGCACTTCAGGTGCGTCTGCTTCGGGTACTTCAGGAACGCATAATAGAGCCGTTGGGAGCCACCGAACCCGTAAAGGTGGATGTCCGTGTGGTGTGTGCTACCAATAAAGTCCTTGCAAAGCTCGTTGAAGAAGGAAGATTCCGGGAGGACCTCTATTACCGGATCCGCGTGATTCATCTTTCACTGCCGGCACTCAAAGACCGGAGGGAGGATATACCGTTACTGATAGATCACATCATCGGAAAATATAACCGCCTTCAGGGGAAAACCATTGCCGGTATTTCTGTTGAGGCGATGACGCGGCTCATGGAATATGATTATCCCGGCAATGTACGGGAGCTTGAAAATATTATTGAACAGGCATTCGTGCTATGCCGGGGGGAAATTATCGAGTTACACCACCTTCCCCCTGAACTGCGGCCGGCCGCACCCTCTTCAAAGGACGGTATGGGAGCGATGAGTCTTGTAACCATGGAAAGGAACCTTATCGCCGAGACGCTGCGACGCTATACCGGCAACAGGAAACTTGCTGCCCGTGACCTGGGCATTGATACCAGTACGCTATACAGGAAGATATTGGAGCTGAAAATTGAGGTACCTGCAAGCGATGGGCGTGGGCACCGCAGATAGTATTGCATTTTGCAACGATGTAACATGGGAAAGTGCATATGAAAGTACCCAATGTCGCCTTTATTAAAATGCAATGCCCATTTAAGTCAAGGAGTTACCTTGTTCGTTCTTTTATTCCAGGGTTCTGGCACGTGAATTGCTTCTTCAGGAGACAGGTAAAGATATGAAGACTTCTATAGATTGCATTCCCTGCTTTATACGACAGACAATAGAGGCTACGCACTATGTCTCAGCCGATCCGTCTGTCCACGAAGGTGTTCTTCGCGAGATACTCCGTGCTCTGGCAGGGATTGATCTCGACCAGTCACCCCCCGTTGCAGTCCAATGGATACATCGCAAAATCCGTGAATTAACAGGGAAACATGATCCTTACAGGCAAGCCAAAGACCGTTTCAATCGCCTTGCTCTCGAGTTGTTACCCGAGCTTAAAGCAAAGGTGCGCAGCAGCCCTGATCCTTTGAAAACGTCAGTCCGTCTTGCGATCACGGGAAACGTTGTTGATCTCGGGGCAAAGAGCGGCCTTACGGAAGATGAGGTACGGCTGATCATTGCCCAAACTCTTTCCGAGCCATTCCATATCGATATTGAAAGCCTGCGCGGAGAAATCGATAGGGCATCGAGCATCCTCTATCTGGCTGATAACGCGGGAGAGATTTTTTTTGATCGCCTTCTCATTGAAGAACTTCCCGTAGAGCGGGTCACACTTGCCGTCCGTGGAGGGCCGGTCATTAACGATGCTACCATGGATGATGCTAACGTGGCAGGACTGCATAAAATCGTAAAAGTAATTGATAATGGCTCTGACGCACCTGGAACCATACTCAGTGACTGCAATCCGGAATTCCGAAGGTGTTTCAAAGATGCCGACCTGATAATCGCAAAAGGACAGGGCAACTACGAAACCTTAAGCGATGAAAAGGCGAATATCTTTTTCCTCTTCAGGATCAAATGCGTGGTAGTGGCGTCACTTGCAGGGCTGAAACAGGGAACAAATATGCTGATCAGAACTTCGAAGACAGAAAAACCCATAAAAAGGACAGAAAAGCCCCGTTAACAGAAAAAGGAGAAACGATAATGTCCGATAAGCTTGACGATTTTCTGAAAGAACTACAGGACAAAATTTACAATGATACGATAAAGGATTATGGGCAAAAAGCATTTGAGAGATGGCGCAGCCCATCGCACATGCGTCCAATGGAAAACCCCGATGGCTATGGCCGTATCGCCGGGACCTGCGGCGATACGATGGAGATTTTCCTAAGATTCAAAGAGATAAGGGTTGTGGAGGCATCTTTCTGGACGGACGGTTGCGGGCCGAGCATGATCTGCGGCTCCCTTGCCGCTGAACTTGCCCACGGCAAAGACCCGGACGAACTCGCGGAAATCACGGAAGATACTATCGTTGAAGCTGTAGGTGGTCTTCCCGATGATGATCGCCATTGCGCATTGCTTGCTGCGAACACACTTTGGGAAGCCGTTGATTATTACATGAAGCGAAATATTTAAGAGGGATTTTAGTACGAATAACAAAAAAAAGACGATATGATTAAAGGAAAGCGGACCATAAAACCGTTTAGCAATTAAGGAGAAAAAGCAATGACACACGAAGATGCAGGACATTATGCGGAAAAGAGGCGCGGCGAGAAACTAAATGAAGTGATTGCCGCAAAGATAAAAGAGAAGGTATCTGAAAATACAATATCCTGTGCTGAAGCACACAGCGTTGCAGCGCAACTGAATGTAGACCCGGCTGATGTGGGCATCACAATTGACCTGCTTGAGGTTCGCGTAATTAAATGTCAGCTCGGCCTTTTCGGATACGGGAAGCAAAAAAATATTCCTGTTTTGTCTGAAAAGATAAATCCGGAGGTTGAATCGGCAATTACATCATCCCTCGTGGACGGACATCTTGCATGCTCTGCCGCATGGCAAATTTCAAAAAGGTTTAATATGTCCAAACCCATGGTCGCGGCAATATGTGAAACAATGAAGATTAAAATATACCAGTGCCAACTTGGAGCATTCGGCTAATCTGCGAAGGACAAATCATACAAGAAAAAGGCGGGTCAGATACAACCATAAATAAAGTAAATAATTCAGCAGAAAGCAAAGGGTAATAGAGTCAACTCGTGACAACCAACGTTCTCTTTGAAAACAAACGTGTGTCCATTGACACCGCAACCGAGAGAGATAGGATAGATACTTTTCAAAAAACCGTTAAAGGACGGAAGCATTATGGTAGAAAAGGCGTTTCAAGACCTTTGCATAATTCCAGCCGCATCCTCTTCTTCTTTTGAAGTGTTCTTTACAGTTCCCACTCAGTTTATTCTATCATTGTTGCTGCCTTTTTCAGGTTAAACGCCGTTGCATTGAGGAGAAACTCCATATTGCCCTTCTTAATGCCCGTATATCTGTCTCGTAAAAAAGGCTATAATCTTACTGCAATTTATTCTCTGCCTGCAGGTTTCTGCCTTTCTACCTTTCCGGCAAACCAGCCTTCCAGGGCATCAGGGTAAGAGTCGAACCGTGGAATGTACGGTTTAATATCGATGAGCGGCGTTTCATCGAGAACGTCTATGCCGTTGACTGTGAGCCTGTTTCCTTCACGCTTTAGAAACCGCACGACAGTAAGGCCGATCCCATTGGGTCTGCATGGATGACGGGACGCGAGAATTCCATGCGGCGAATCGTCCAGTAGCGTCGGGCGGACAAGTTCCACCGGTCCTGCCCTGTCAAACAGGTAGATAAGAAAGATATGCGAAAACATATCAATATCTTTCAGGCCTTCGACATAGTCAGGGAATATCTCAATCCATGCCTCGACCTGAGGTCTGAAAAACCCCTGGATCGGTGTCTCTTCCTTTGTCAGATACGGGGAATGAATAATTCCAATAGGCATGAGCTCGTGTATCATAGTTACACCATCCAAACAACGCAAATAGAGTATTATGCACTATAAAAAAATACAACATATTTTGCCCCGGTCCGGTGATATTTTGCTCAAGTCGGGAAACTGATTTCTATTCATAAACCTCAGCGCCTGTGGTACATTACAGTGTATAATGCTGTTTATCCGGACAGGAGAAAAGGTTAAACAGCATATTGCGAAAATTGATAAACCGAAGGTAAGAATACGAAAGTTGCAGATGATTTAAAGAAGATTACCTTTCTGATTATTGACATGATGCCCGGGGTTGTCGACAAGGAGTCACCTTGCCTTTCGTCAATAGAAAAGATGCTAAAAGAAACGATAATAAGCAAAGAACCCTACCGGTCCGGTTGCATGGTCTGTGGTGCAGAACTGAAATATTTTGAGACGGATGAGGATGAGTCGTGTCATTACTGTGGTAAAGTTATGCCGGCCAATGCCGGGTGTAAGAACGGCCATTTTGTATGTGATGATTGCCATAGGGCGGATGCAGTCGGGATCATCAAAAATATCTGCTTGCACAGTCGGGAAATCGATTCTGTTGTCCTTATGCAGACTATACGTTCTCACCCGTGTTTTCGAATACACGGGCCGGAGCATCATTCGCTGGTTCCTGCGGTTATTCTGACAGCATTGAGGAATAGTGGAAATTCCGTGTCGGAAGATCAGGTCACAACGGCCATAAAGCGTGGACAAACCATTGCCGGCGGTTCCTGTGCTTTCCTCGGCGCTTGCGGTGCGGCAATCGGCGTGGGAATTGCAGTTTCGATCCTGTTGGGGGCAAATCCATACGACGGCAACAAGAGACAGGCAGCTCAGCAAACAACACAAAGAGTGCTTACAAGAATAGCATCCTTCAATGCACCCCGATGCTGCCAAAGGGATTCCTGGCTGGCGCTTAAAGAAGCCTCTACGATACTACAGGAATTAAACGGGACATCATTGAAGACGGATCGTTTGATCGTTTGCGAACAATTCTTGGAGAACAAAGAGTGTATCCACGATCAATGTCCTCTGTGGCCGTCCAGATAACAGAGATAGAGGAATCGGTTGTCCGGCTTACGCCGAAACCCTACCATATGGCAGCGCCGGGTTTTGTATATGGCGGGTTAATTGCGTCTCTCATCGACTGCCATGGTACGGGAACTGCGGCAGCGGCAACGTACCGTTTTGAGGGAAAGGCTATGGATACAGAGCCGAATCTCCGCTTTGTTACTGCTTCATTGAAGGGGGGCTATGTCCGCCCTACCCCCATGGGTGTGGAACTTGAGGCACGGGGAAAGGTCAAGAGTACCGGTAAGCGGAAGATGGTTGTTGCAATTAAAGTCTCTGCAGCAGGGATGGTCTGTGCCCGTGGAAAGGTGATTGCCGTCCGGATGCCCGGCTCGATGAAACTTAAGGGGAACGAATAAAGAAACGTTGTGCAATTCAGAAGATACCGGTGCAGCAAGACTATTAAATGGAGGGTGCTGTCGCCCTGAATAATCTGCTCACAACATACAAAATAATCAAACCAAAAGCAGTAAGATGTTGGAAAATAGGAGCAGAGTATATTAATTTTAAACTTGCGTATCCGGCAAATCTTGTTTCATGTTACCGGTCCAATCCCTGTAGCTAAAAAAACTACACGCTCGTGCACGAAAACGCTACAAAATAATTGTTAAAATGCTTGAAATATGTATGCCAATCGAATAATATATCTTGCTTCAAATGTGCAAACTCCAAGAGACTAAAATACTGGATCGGGTGGATATTTCCCTAAGCTCATAGTAACGGACATGCGGTACACTGTTATGAAAAGGTCGGCATCGAATAGTGTAATCATTAATGGACTGTTTTTCGGTTTCCTTCTTGTTCTGCTGTTTGGAGGTTCTCCGTGGGCGGCTGAGCCACCTCAGAAAAGAGAACTAAAGACCTTCCTAAACAACCTGCAGAGACGGGGCGTTGAATACGGCTGGACAGACGTCAAACCCGGAGCAGTGGAATGGCAGTCTCACAGGACAAGCCAGCTCAATCGGCCCATGGTATTTGCTCAGTTCGGCAGTCCAACGGGGCCCTGTACTCTCTTGCTCGGAGGTGTTCACAGAGATGAGCTGCCTACCGTATATATTATGCTGCGGCTGGCCCAATATATGAAATATAATCCGGCGATCTTCAAGGAGAAGTGTGTTGTTATCGCTCCATTGGTGAACCCTGACGGTTTCTTTTCAAAACCCCCCCCCAAGCGTGTCAACGCACGGGGCGTAGATATTAACCGGAATTTTCCCACCAGGGAGTGGTCCACCAATGCCCTACGCGACTGGGAAAAGAAGTATAATAAAAACAAACGCTATTATCCGGGAAAAAAGGGCGGCTCCGAGCAGGAAACCATGTTCCAGATCGCCCTTATCAAACGGTTCAAGCCTCAAAAGATTCTCTCCGCTCATTCTCCCCTGAATGGGTACGACTTTGACGGACCATCATCGGACCTTGATTCATTTTCCCAATGGCTGGAAACGGTCAGTCGGGAGACCAGCCACCCCATTAAGAAATTCGGCTGCTTTCCTGGATCCCTCGGGAATTATGCGGGTCAGGAGAGGGGTATTTTCACCCTCACACTGGAACTCCCCACCTCCGATCCCGGCAAAGGTGATCGGTATTACCAACAATTTGAGCCTGCTATCATAAAGTTTCTTGATTTGCCCATCTCCTCTTCATCCCCTCTTCAGTGAGTTGAATCGACAATTCTGCCTATCAATGCCAAATAAGACCTTTGCATAATCCCTGATTTCCTTACCATCTTTATTTTCTGACATTTTTCACACCTTAAGCTTTGCACGGTATTTTCCCATGAAATAACTTGTAACTATATGATATATTAAATTATATCTTGCCCCAAGGAGACCTCCTCATGACAGATAAATTCATCACAAAAGGATTTGCCGATTACATTATAGAGAGCAGGGGGTATCATAACACCTTTCTGGAAAAGATTGACCGGTTAATTGATTGGCAAATCACGACGGCATTCAGTTCTTTATGTCTTGATTTGTAGTATCGGTTGCACGCTTGAGAATTGCATGTGCATCTTGCGCTTCAACTGCACCCCGCCCGACGGATCGGGCAAGCATTTGCGTGTTTCCAGATTGAGAATAATATACTATAAGTATATTAGCCATATCCAATAACCTATGATAGATCGAAACGGAGTGTTACCTGACCTTCGAAGCATAGGGTGAAACCAATAAGCGCTACTGCTGCCGAAGTCACCATAATCTTCTTATTCATTGAGGTATAATTTATGCCGAAAAGTATAAAAATACAGGTACCGAAGGCAAGACAGAAAGGGCAATAAACATCTTTCAAAACCTGAAAGCCGATGAGATAGAATTCCACACCCACAGCCATGGAGATCAGGATGGTCCTGAAGTAAATAATCTTTTCCCTGAAGACCCCCTGTACAGTAAATGTACTTGCAAATAGTATGGCCATATAGATTATCCCCACCCATTTCAAATCAACACCCAGAAAGGCCCCTTTTATGGAGGAGCAAGAAGTAATGCAAAACTCATAAACAATCATAAGGGCAGCACCGATCAGCGGCAGGATGATGTTAAGAATTTTTACAAATGTGTTGTTGCCTGCAATTGTCATGTTCCAATGTCTCCTCGTTCTTTCTGTTCCTTCACAAAATATGTTTGTAGCATTGGACTGTTAAACGCAAGAAGAGCTACCTTCTTCATATTTTGCCTCTATACGAATATGGTTTCGTCATGGTAGACCGGGTCCCCGGAGTGTTTCCAGGGACCCCTTTCATCTAAAATGCCATTTCGGGCTTCCAGACTTTCCAGACATTTCCTGCGAGTTCAGCGCTCGGTTTGAGTGTTACCCTGCCGGGCTGCCAGCCGGATGGGGTTGCTTCCCCGGTGGCGCGTACATGCTGGAATGCCTTTACCTGCCTGATGAACTCAGCGATATTCCGACCGACAGGAGGCGTGAGAACCTCCATTGCCTGTATTATGCCGTCGGGGTCTATGATAAAGCGGCCCCGAATATCCACACCTGCTTCATCATCATATATGCCGTAGACCCTTCCTATCAACCCGCCTGCATCGGAAAGCATAGGAAATGGAACCCCTCCCGGCACCATCTTCGAGAGTTCATTCTCCTGCCATATCTTATGAACGAAACGGCTGTCCGTACTCATTGCGAGTATCTGTACCCCGAGTGATTTTATCTCGTCGTATTTGTAGGCGACCGCCGACAATTCGGTCGGTCAGACAAAGGTGAAATCACCCGGATAGAAACAGAGCACAACCCACTGCCCCTTGAATTCTGATAGTGTGATGTTTTTGAATCCGCCATCCACAAACGCGCTTGCCTCAAAATCCGGTGCCGGTTTCCCTACCTTTGCGATCATGATCTCCTCCTTCTGGATTGTCTGTGACGCTTCCCCTGACTCTGCCTTCGGGATACCGATAGGACCCCGCGAAGGCTTCACGCATGATTCCTGTTGCTCTGCCATAATAACCCTCCTGTTTTGTTAAAAAGTGATCACGTCGTACCCTGCATCCATGTAGTGCGCTATGCCTGGATGCCCTGACATATCGTCCAGCAAATTAAGACCAATTCCTTCTGCGTCTTTAATTGTGTCCATTTTTACAGAACAGGCCCGGCATGTCCCTTCGATAATGCCTTTCTCACGAGCCTTCTGGAACAACCCATAAAGAGGACCACCGGGAAGGTTCATTTCGGGAATCAGCTTTGTCGCCGCCCCTTCGATAACGATTTTCACATCGTATCCGTTTGTCTTCATATCCAAACCATTTAAAAGCACATGGACAAAACACATCGCCTCACCGTTAAATGCAAACAGTACAACTTTCTTCAAATTATCACCTCCTTTATCCGAATATGATTTCGTCGCCATTGCCAAGGTAGAGGTTGCTCGTCGATCCGTAACGGGCAGTGCCTTTTACGACAGGATATCCGAGTTCGATCATCTTCTGTACGGCGCTTACCCCTGTACAATGGTTACATGCGACCTTCTTGAAGTTGTATTTTGCCATCCCTTTTACCATCTGCTCACCTTCCGCGTTTAACGGGCCTATCGGGGCAATATGGAGACCTCCGTACAGGGCATACAGATTATCGCCGGCGGCAAGTTTCTTCTGTGCAAAATCCACATAGGTCAGGACATTCTGATGGCAGCATCCTGTAACACATACAAGGCCTTTATCCTTGACATTGAAATAGAGAGACTGTTCCCCTCTGACGCGGACAACGATGGGGAGATCGAAGGTAACGGACGCGCAGCCGGGATAGAGTTTATACACTTTTCCCGGTTCCTGTTTCACGAGCTCACCTTTATGGGGTATCCTGTTGCGTGCCTTTGCCTTCATGAATTCAGCGCCCTCGAGGAAATGGTAACCCTCATCATAGAATGTGCTTGGTATGATGATTTTAATATCGGGATTATACTTGAGGGTTGTCTCAAGGCCGAAGAAGTGGTCAAAATGCTCATGGGTAACGTAAAGAAACTCAATCTCTTTATTCGAGAGCATCTTGTCTATTCCTTCCCGTTTAAAGACGGTTTCCATATACTCGTTGTTCCATCCTGTATCAACAAGAAATTTGTGCTTCTTCCCGTCGAGCGTTTCAACCTCTATGAGGTTACAACACCCGCCGCTGTTTGCAGGATCCCAATTCACGCGCCACTGGTTTGCCTTTGGCCCTCCGGACGCACCCATGTCTTTAAGGAGTTTTTGTCCATCGATCCAGCCGACTTCTGAAATGCATCTGATCTTTACACTTTTGCACTGGCCGAAGTCCTCCCTCCCCGGTGTTTCAGCAAATGCCATTGTTTTAGATACATGCGAACCTGCTGCAAGAACAACACTGCCAACCCCCGCCACCTTCAAGAAATCCCTCCTGCTCAGTCCATTGCTTCTCATAATAGTTTCCTCCCTTGTGTATTGTTAGATCTTGCCTGCTTACTTACCTTCAACAAGCGGGGCATCTTTGTCGCCGCACCATTCCTCCATTGAACCGTCATAGATTTTGGTATTTCCGTACCCGAGCATTTCGCTTAACGCAAACCACCATGAAGAGGCAAACTGGCCATTACAGCAGAGCAGAATAATCTCTTTTTCCCTCTTGTCGCCCACAACTGTGGATGCTAAAAACTTAAGCTTTTTTGTGTCCTCAAATGTACCGTCCTTTTTAAACACAAGGTAATAGGGAAGATTTACCGCTCCCGGGATGTGTCCCTTTCTTTTCAGCAAAGGATCCGAAATCTCCCCTTTGAACAGTTGTTCAGATCTTACATCAACGATGACCGTATCCTTTAAATGGGATTTGACATACCTTTTTGTTGTAACAATGTTTTCGTTAAATTTGCACTTGTAGTTACTTTTCGGACGTTTCACCCAGTCCTTTGCCACAGGATAGTTTTTGCTGAGCCATGTTTTGTGCCCGCCGTCAAGTATGGCGGGGCGTTTTACCCCGGCGTACTTCAACGTCCATGCCACACGGGTGGCGTTAATGCGCTGCCGTTCTGTATCCGTATTTCCCACGATTACCACATACGTATCGGCATGAATACCGGAGGAGCAGATTGTATCCGTGAGTTCATCCTTATGGGGAAGCTGGCAGTCCAGGTTGTTTTCCATTGTTCGCCATGCCGCATAGGTAAGGCTGAGCGCCCCGGGAATATGACCTTCCTTATAATCCTCTACCTTCCTGATGTCGAGAATCATCATACCCGGATCGTTCAATTTACCAGAAAGCCATTCTGCTGACACGATGGGCTGCAGGGTTTCAGAGCCGTAACAAACCGGAATACCGAACATTATTGTAATCACTATACAGAGAATAAAAATATGTCTTTTCATAATCTCCTCCCGTTATTTTAGAGACCTCTCTATTCAGCATGACCTTCTTCGTTATAGATTTGTATTACAAAGGGATTTCTGCATTCAAGCTCATTGCATGGATTACCTTCCGGAGAGCTCAAATGACTATCTGGCTGTCCTGATACGTGAGGCAGGTAAAGCTGTCCCGTCCTTTTTATATGATTGTCTTTTATTGATACTACAGGTGCGATAGCGTCATCCATACAGGCAGCCGTAGATTCTGTGATTATAAATGCAATAATAAAAAACCAGATAATGTATCTTTTCATGCCACCCCCTTTTTACAGGGAAAAAACAGGAACAATATTTAATTCCGCTTCAAGCTCATACGACGTCATACCGTAAAAGATTTTATTTAATGTTTTACGGCAACTATTGAGAGAGCTATTAATATGTGATACGAATCCTGTGAACTTTATCATTGCAATACTTGTAGTGTTTCAATCCTTTCCATGCCAATCGTGCAGTACTTATGCGCCAGATCTACATAAAGCCTTCTTGACCAGTCCCAGAAATCTTTTTCTTTCTTCGACATCTCTCGAATCTTTCTTGCGGGATTGCCAGCCACTATTACCGATTCCGGTATCTTCTGCTCGCGTTTTACCACGCAGCCTTCCGCTACAGTAGAACCGCTGGAAACCTCGGATCGAATGCTTAAGATAGCGCCCATGCCTATTCCCGCAAAATCGCCTATTCGCTTTGCGTGTATGATGGCGCCATGTCCGATAATTACCCCCTGGCCTATAGAACACAAGTCATCGGGTGGAGCATGAATAATAGCACCTTCCTCAATGGCTGTTTCGTTCCCTATCTCGATAGCACCATAGTCACCGCGCAAGATGGCGCCATGCCCTATATAACAATCGTTTCCTATCTTTACATCACCTATTACCAGAGCGGTTTCACTCACATATGTACCAATCCCTACAACCGGCTGCTTTCCATCGAATCTATAAAACATTATTCACATCCTTTCGTGTCATGGCTTCTAAACCTGTACCGGGAGAATTCCAATTCATTCTCTATGATCCCAGCTTACAAACTTCTCGAAATAATTCATGATGGCCTTTTGAAGTCCTGTTGCCCCGAGGGCTGAGCAGTGAATTTTAAATTCCGGCAGACCATCAAGCTCTTTGACAATATCATCATCGGTAATCATCATCACATCATCAAGGTTTCTGCCCCTGGCAAGTTCCGTCATGGCGCTTGCACACGCAATAGATGCAGGACACCCCCTGATCTGATACTTTACATCGGTAACGATATCGCCCTCAACCTTGATGTAGACCTTCATGAAATCACCGCAGTCAGGATCTCCGATCTCGCCTACGCCGTTTGCATCATCGATAACTCCTGCGTTTCTGGGGTTGCTGAAGTGTTCCAGAACTTTTTTACTATATATGCCCATATTGCTTCTTATCTCCTTTGCTTATAGTGTTTTGCTTCTTATCATGGTTACACATTCTACGGAACCTGCCTTTTTAATCTTGTCTGGAAGGGTATCTTTTGCATTTCTCACTGATACGAGCTCTGCAGCAATACTGATGGCTATCTCTTCGGGTGTTTCGGCATTAATTGAAATCCCTATAGGCGAATGAATTCTTTCAAGGACCTCACTGCTGAACCCTTTCTCTCTCATATGGTCGAGGATGATTTTTACCTTCCTGCGGCTTCCGATCATCCCTATGTATTTAGCCGTTTCTTTGAGGCACTCCCCGAGGACCTCTGCATCGTACTCGTGGCTTCTTGTAAGGATCACCACGTATTCGTTCCCGGTAAAATCGAGGCATTTAAATGCATCATGAAAGTCTCCGACAATAATTGTATCGGCGTCGGGGAATCTTTCGCTGTTGGCAAATTCTTCTCTGTCGTCAATTACCGTAATGTGAAAGTCTGCAATTTTGGCAATTTTTGAAAGAAACTGTGCTACATGCCCGGCGCCAAAAATATAAAGGGGAAACGATAACTGTATCGGATCAGCCAATACCCCGTCCGTAAGCATAGCCTGCTTCTCATGGAAAAGCCCTTTACACTGATTAATGGTTTCACTGCCCAGTACATCCCCGGTAACGTTTAAATTCTCATCAATCAAGGCTTTAGCAAAGGTATTGCCGCTGAACCTGGTTACTACGACGCCTCTCTTCCTGTTTTCCAGGCAGTTCTCAATCTGCTGGTACACGGCAAGATGTCTTGCCGTTACCGGCTCAAGAAGCACATCAACATTACCACCACAGAGCATATCCTTTTCTTCGACCCTTTGGGCATTCATTATCATGCTGAATACCTTCGTGAGCCCTTTATTCATTATCTTGATGGCCTCTCTGTATGTATCTGATTCAAGGCGGCCGCCCCCGACAGTGCCGAAAGTTTTACCGTCTTCTCCGATAAACATCTTTGCGCCCACATCCCGCGGAGCAGATCCGGTTCTTTTGATAACAGTAGCGAGTATCCCGCCTTTTCCTTGTTCCAGATGCTCCGTAATCACCTCGTATATATTCATCCCCGCGCCTCAATTGGAAAAATGCATGATTGCTTCAAGGACACCTCCACCTATTGCTCTTGCCTTTTCTGTGATAGTGTAACAGTATTCCTTTATCCCTCGCGGGTCGATATCACCGATCTTTTCGTTGGCCTTAATGTCAATTTCGCGAATAAGACCTCTAAGTATGCCATCAATAGAAGCAAACACGAGGGTTTTGTCTACATAAAGAACAAGTTCACCTTTTTTAACTTCATCTCCGATATGTTTGACATGCTTTATTGTGCCTTCGTGCGGCGCACGCAACACCCGTTCTTTGGTGTAACCCATAGTGGAGCCGGGTATGCCTGTGTGGGCCTCTGCAAAACCACTATATATTACTTTCCCGAGGTTATGTCCCCTGTTGCTTTCCACAACTGCATGCACATCAGATGGCGCACAAAATCCAGGCCCCACACCAATGGCTATCGGGGCTTCATCCTTTTTTGTCCCTATATTTCGTTTTGCCATGATTGCGTCCACTACCGCATCTGGTTTTAGCTCCCTCACAATACCCCATTCAGGGTCAACCATGACGGCTATATTTTGCCTCTTCCAGATATCAAAAACCTCTCTTAAATTTCTCGCATATTCTGCCGTTACACCTTCGACCTCTTTTTTTCCTTCATAAACAACTTCGGAAAAGGCTACAGTTCTCCGAACACTAATAGGCTTCGGGATCTCTGTCATAACTATAGTTTTGAAATTAGCCATAAAGAGCCGGTGTGCAATGCCGGTTGCCATTTCTCCGGCTCCCTTTATCACTATTTTAAAATCCTTCATGAATGTTCAATCCTCTCCATCATTCTTTTGATCTTCCTTCTTTGTTTGCTTAGCCCCTTCCATATGGACATATTCTTTTCAACCCTGTCAGTTCACAGATACCGGCGGAAGTTACGCCGTATATGAGGTAGTTTTTCTTGTATTGCCGGATGGTCTCCCATATACCATCGAATGTGCCGTTTACAAGGGTGGTTCCCGTAAGGAGAACAACATGGGCTTCCCGAACAAGGCGTTCTGTCATGGTGTTACCATCCCAGACGTTTACCCCGTACCTTATAGTCCAGACATTCTGCCTGTTCAGGTCCGTTACCCTAACATTTTTCGACCCAAAGACAGCGCTCAATGCCTCCAGAATGGCAGGATTTAGCCCGACAAGTCCGACTATTTCCGGTCCAAATGTCTCTTTGGTATAGGCGGCAATCTCTTCGGCGCACTTTTCCGGCTCTTCGTCTTTGCAGTGGAGTGTTGTCTCAATAATATTGAGGTGCTTCAATACCGCGTTCATCGTTGCGATGAAGATTGCCCTGCCTCCATTGGTGACAAGAGGTATGGCAATCACCTCTTCAAGCTTGCCGATAAATTCTTTCGGTGAATCGGTAAAGGCATGTGCCTTTGCCTCGTGAAACTTTGCTTCGACAACCCTCTCTTTGCCGGTGACAATTGGAAAATCTCTCCTTCCCGGCGTCCCTATCGCCTCTTCGGGGGATAAAGTTTTCACAGTTATGGAAACATCTGAATTGCCGAGGTTGTTTTCTATGACTATTTTTTCAAATTTTACCCTTGATTCATCGAACGGGGAAGTACTACCACCTTTATTCACAGGTCCTCCATCCATTTATTGAATATAATGCATGAAGCGGCTGTATCCGCCTATACATTATATTTTATGAGGTCATAACATATTTCGTTCCCGCGGTATTCAATATGAACTGCTCCGGCATTTCCTGAGCAAACAGCGTAACAGCTTCGAATCCTGTACAATGCGCAGGAACTATATAATCCGGCCCTATTGCCTTTATGTCAGCAACGGTTCTCTGAATTATCTCAGGTTTTACGTTAACAAGATGGAAACCGCCTATCACCGCATGAACCTTTTTGATCCCTGTGACCTTCTGTGCATGTTTCACTGTGTTGACAATCCCCGCGTGGGCACAGCCTGAAAGAATCACCAATCCCTTATCCTTCAGGCTGAACACAGCTGCCTGTTCGCCCTTGAAAAGATCATGCTCGAGTTCTCCGTTACGTTCTATCAGCAGGCCCGGCGGGACTTTCTCATAATCCGTAACCCTTTCGATGCTGCCCGTATAATAGCATCCCGGGATCACTTCAACGGGATCTCTGACCTCAACAATGTTTACAGTGCCAAAGTCCTCAACCTCTTCCCTCCTGAGCCGACCAATGTCATGAGGCTCATGTGTTCCGGGACGAAGGGAAAATCTATGTGCAAACGTTTCTTCTCCAACATAGAGGGGTGTGCCTTTGCGCATTTTAGACCGGTTTTGCCTGAGAATTCCAGCGAGACCTCCCCAATGGTCAAAATGGCCGTGGCTCAGCCCAAGTGCATCTACCCTGCTCAAGTCAACATCAAGCAGCCCCATGTTATTGATTACACCATGGGGATCCAGGCCGTAATCAAACATGAAGGCGCTTGATTTTCCATTTACTGCCGTTTCAATGAAATAGGAAAGACCGTGCTCGGCGTGGATCGATGCACCAGGCACCGCGCGGAATCTTTGCCCTATCGATGGCTGAGGTCTCGCCGGATCGTAGTAGTTGTCAGTAATAACAACGACCGTCAGTTTCTCGACCTCCTGAATCTTTAAAGGTACATAGGCTCTTAAAGAGTCTTTTGCAAAATCCCCGGTCGCTTTTGTTTTTTTTGTCACTGTTATATTCAGGGCATCCCTCCCGCTCAATTCGTTCGACATGGTTCCCTACTTTTCGGCAAAGTAATTCTCCACAAGCTTCATTGAGCAGTAGTCGCCGCACATGCTGCATACATCATTGTGAAGTTTTCTCCCTTCCCTGAAATCCATAATCTTTTTCGGGTCAATGGCACAGTGAAGCTGGCCTTCCCAGTCAAGCGCTTTTCTATAGGTTGACATCATTCTGTCGAGGTCGAGGGCTTTTCTGTTTCCCCTGGCAAGATCGGCCGCATGAGCGGCAATCTTTGCCACGATCACTCCGTCCCTCACTTCATTCGGGGTGGGTAGCCCGAGATGTTCTGATGGGGTAACGTAGCAGAGAAAATCTGCCCCGTGATAGCCCGCAAGAGCTCCGCCGATAGCAGCGGTGACATGATCATAACCTGGTGCTATATCCGTAACAATAGGACCGAGGACATAGAAGGGGACATCATCGCACAGTCTCTTCTGGAGGACAATATTGGCCTCTATCTGGTTCATGGGCATATGACCAGGGCCCTCTATCATGACCTGTACTCCTTGCGCAAGAGCCCTTTTACATAGTTCCCCGAGAATAATGAGTTCCTCTATCTGCCCCCTGTCTGTGGCATCGGCTATGCAGCCCGGTCTTAATCCATCTCCTAAGCTCAGGGTCATATCGTACATCTTCGCAATGGCGATGAGCCTGTCGTAATCTTCGAAGAGAGGGTTCTCTCTGTTATTAACGATCATCCACTCGGCGAGGAAGGCACCTCCCCTGCTCACAATGCCGGTAACCCTTCCCTGGCGCTTCAGTCTCTCCAGGGAGCGCATGGTTACCCCGCAGTGGACGGTTATGAAATCGACCCCATCCCTGCCGTGCTGGTCAATGACCTCAAAAATGTCTTCGGGGTCTAACTTGGTGATGGCTTTCCTCCTTTTCACCGCCTCTGTCACTGCCTGATAAATAGGAACTGTTCCTACGGGGATACCCGCCTCTTCTATAATGATCTTACGTATTTCGTGCAAGTTGCCGCCGGTACTCAAGTCCATTATTGTATCAACCCCGGCGTCCCTTGCCACTTTAAGTTTCTCTAATTCTTCCTTGATGTCTGCTCTCTCGGGGGAAGTGCCGATATTTGCATTTACCTTCACGCTGAGGCCTTTCCCCACTCCTTTGGGGGTTACACCCCTATGCCTGTTGCTGGCAAGGATTGCAACCTTTCCTTCTGCGATATAAGAAGAAAGAATCTCCGGGCTGATCCCTTCACTGTCGGCCACATGAGCTACGGCTTTAGTGATCTTTCCGTTGCGTGCTGCGATCAGTTGGTTCTTCATCTGTACCGTTCCATAATGGTATTTTCCGCCTTTTCCTCCAGGTGTAATCTATTCCGTATTCGGGGCCTGTCTCATTTCAAGCAACCTGCCCCGATAAGAATATACTTCCCCCAGCTACATTAAAGGTCTAATGGTCACAGGTATTTGCGCCTGTCTGCAATGTTCCTTTCAGGTATTGCTCCACCGCTTCTCTGGGGGTTTCACTCTGTGCGCCGGTAACCACCTGGACGCCTTGCTGGGCAAAAAGCTGCTGCGCACGGCTGCCCATACCTCCGGCTATGATGCAGTTGACGCCCTGCTGAGAAAGCCATGGGGGCAAAAGTCCCGGTTCGTGCGGCGGCGGGGTAACATAGGTCTCGTTTACAATTGTGCCGTCCTTATTGGCGTCAATAAGTGCAAATGCCTCACAGTGGCCGAAGTGGGCACACAACTTTCCCTCATTTGTTGGTACTGCAAATTTCATGGAATCCTCCTTTTTTGATATAGTGTTTCCTTCCCCGTCCTTTTTGTTCTGAGAGGAGGAAACTACAGGTATTTCTTTTTCAGTGTCTGCATTGGGTAAGGTTTGTCCGCTTTTTTTAAAATGAACGATTTGCTCGACAATCTCATCGAATTTTTTCGCGGTCTTTGTTTCGGAATAAAAGTGCATATACGGTTGCTCTTCATCTCCGCTCTTTACGATATCAGGATCAAGAGGGATACTGCCCAGAAATGGTATTCCATAGCTTTTCGCCAATCTCTCGCCGCCTCCGGAAGAGAATATGTTTATCTCCTTACCGCAGTCGGGGCAAACAAACCCGCTCATGTTTTCAATAATCCCCGCGATGGGAAGGTTGAGCTGCCCGCAGAAGGTGATGCATTTCTCCACATCAATTGTTGCCATCTGCTGAGGCGTGGTGACAATGATTGCGCTTCCTTTTGCGGCCAAAAACTGCGCGATGGAGAGAGGTTCGTCACCCGTTCCGGGAGGACAGTCCACTACAAGGGCATCAAGGTCTCCCCATGCAACATTCTGGAGAAACTGCCGGATTATATTTGCCTTCATCGGTCCTCTCCAGATAACGGCCTGTTCGTTTCCGCCAAGCAGTAATCCCATTGAGACAACTTTAATCTGACCGTATACCTCAATAGGGACAATCTCTTCATTTGCAACACCTGCCCGTATCCCGGAGAGACCGAGCAATTTCGGCACACTCGGACCGTGGATATCCACATCGAGTATACCGGTCCTTAAGCCCCTCAGAGAAAGACTAAGGGCAAGATTAACCGCAACCGTACTTTTTCCCACACCGCCCTTTCCCGAGAGAACGATAAAGACGCGGGCGATTCTGTCAAGCTTCGTTTTCATTGCTAATTCATCAACTGCTTCTTCACAACTCATGCTTCCTCCAATATATCGTGTAGTTTTGTATAGATTTCCCGTATTGCCCCGCTTGCTGCACATTCAGGGGCAAAATCAAGGATTGTCTTCGCTTCTTTTTGTGCCTTTGTAATGGCTGTTTCATAGGGTATCTGTCCGAGAAAAATGAGATCATTTTCAGCACAGTATTGCTTCATTTCTCTTGTGTATCCGGGGTGTATGTCCCATTTGTTTACCACCAGAGCGGTTTTAACCTGAAAATGATGCGTCAGCTCGACAATGCGCTTCAGATCGTGGATGCCTGACGGGGTTGGCTCTGTCACCACAACCGCCAGATGTGTTCCTGTAATTGATGAAATCACAGGGCATCCAATTCCCGGAGGGCCATCGATAAGGATAAAATTTACACCGGTCTTTACAGCTTCTTCACGGGCCTCGTTTCTCACCGCAGCGACAAGCTTTCCTGAATTGTCTTCGCCGGGCAGCAGTTCTGCAAAGACGAAGCGCCCATTGCCGGAGATGCTGCAGATATAATAATGTCCTGCGAGTCGAGGGGAAAAATCTACCGCCTTTGCGGGGCAGAGAAAATAACAGGCACCGCAGCCTTCACAGGAAAACGGATCAATCACAAAATTTTCAGATATAGCGTCATAACGACATGCCTCTTTGCAGGCGCCACACTTCGTGCAGCGTTCCGGGTCGATCTTTGCTTTTTTCCCTCCTGTGAATTCTTTTGTCTGGAGCACCTCCTCCGGTTGCAGGATTAAATGGAGATTGGCGGCATCTACATCACAATCTGCTATTATCCTATCCTGAAATAGAGAGGAAAGCGCTCCCGCAAGTGAAGTTTTTCCTGTTCCGCCTTTTCCGCTTATGATTACCATTTCTTTTATGTTTGTCATCTCACCTCCCGCCCTTTTTCTTTCCCAATAATCTTCCGATGTTTACAGCAAGTTCCATAAACTGGTCTATGTAGAGAGGAAGGGTCTTGATAATCAGTTCTCCCCGGGAATAGCAGCGGGCGATCTCTATATCTTCAGGCAGCACCATAAGCACAGGCAGGCTGTTGTTTAATAGATATGTTACGAGCGGGGGAAATTCACCGTTCTGCCGGTTAATCACAACGCCGATCGGTTTTCCCAGATTCTGAGCCACGGAAACTGCGATTTGCAGGTCATGCAGCCCGAAAGGTGTTGGTTCTGTCACCATTACGACTACATCCGCATCGTGAATCGTTTTTACCACCGGGCATGAGGTGCCCGGAGGGGCATCGATGACCCGGATATGCTCTTTTCTGTATTGGTGTTTTACCTCCTGAATGACAGGACCAGCCATAGGCTCGCCTACGTTGAGAATACCATGGACAAAATCAATGTCCTGAATTGCCTTTCCCTTCTCGATGAATCCTATTTCCCGTTTACCTTCACTGATTGCCTCTTCCGGGCAGATGCTGACACAGAGTCCACAGCCGTGACAGAGCTCAGGGAAAAGGAGTACATTCGACGGGAGGGTTACAAGGGCGTTGAACTGGCATTTTTCACTGCATTCGCCGCAATGGGTACATTTATCCTGGTCAATGACAGGCACCATCACCATTGCCGGGGTTCTTGTATGAACCTCAGGCTTTAAGAATATGTGGCCGTTAGGTTCTTCAACATCACAGTCCAGGTATTGTACCTGCTGCCGGGAATAGGCGAGAAAAAAGGCGAGGTTTACCGCTACGGTAGTCTTTCCTGTTCCTCCCTTGCCGCTTGCGAAGGCTATGTTCATATCTTTCATCACCTTCATGCCCTCGTCATGGGTGTATTGCACTTCGGACACTTCTGCTCGTAACAGGGTAGCCCCCGCTGATGGGGCGCCTTTTCTCCGCACTGAGGACATACACACTCGCCATCCGGTCCTAATCCTTTTCCGCCCATCCTGCCCCTGCCTCCTCCGCTGCCGGCTCCACCACCTGCTCCCCGGCCTGTTCCTTTGCCCCCTGTCATTGGTCCTGTTCCAGTGGGTCCCGTTCCATCTCCTCTTGGCATAATAAATACCTCCTTTTTTACCAGTGTCCGCTCACATCGGGTCCGGTCATTTTAGCGAGTTTCCCCTGCTCGTACGCTTGAATTGCCTGGGCTGCAGTCATGCTGGACGCAGTGTACACATCAACACCGGCTGTCTGGAGCACACGAAATGCATTGGGTCCCAGGTGACCGCTGATGACAGTACCTGCGCCGGAATTAACAACATTTTGCGCACTCTGAATGCCGGCCCCCTGCGGAGAATTCATGTTTTTCTCATTGTCAATGACTTCATGGTTTTTAGTCTCACTATCATAGATAATAAGCTTTTTGCTTCTCCCGAAACGTTCATCCACTATCCCGTCCAGGGTTCCGTCAACGCTTGTTATTGCGACTTTCATTATTCCTCCTTGTTCGTTTGAACGTGTATTGTCTTTCTGAAGAACAGATTTTTCTTTCCACCCGTGCTTGCACATGTGACGCCAGCCGCATGGCGGGGTGAACCTTTCATCGATCGTGACATTTCCTCCTTCAATCCTCAATGCCTTGCCGTTGACAACAACGTGGGCCATCTTTTCATGGGCCGACAAGAGCAGGCGGTGGAAGGTAGGCTGCGAGACATTCATCTGTTTTGCTGCATCTTCCTGTGGGATACCGAGGAGATCTTTCAGCCTTATTGCTTCCAGCTCATCGTGGCGGAGGACAACATCTTCGATCTCTCCCAGCTTTACCCCGGCAGGTTTGAAGTATGTTACCTGAGGGAAAAAACCAATATTTCTTACGCATCTTGGACGTGGCATATATTATTCCTATTTAATTAAATTATATATAATAGCATGTTACAATTTCTTATATGAATATATATTCAAATTAGAATTTTGTCAAGAGCAATTTTTCTGCATTCGTAAAAAAATTAAAAAAACGTTGTTACTAACCCTACTTAGCGGATTCGACCCTCAGAATCGTTAATATTATTTTTCAGGTCACGTAATTCCAATAGGTTGC
>JAPLKA010000016.1 GCA_026388315.1 Pseudomonadota bacterium
ATTCTTTGTCCCGTCACCCGTATGAGCGTCAAAATCCAGGATAAAGGCCGATTTGATCAAGCCCTGTTCGCGTAACCGCAGCAGTGCAATGGCCATATTGCAGAAAACGCAGTACCCCCAGTTTGTATCTCTGGATGCATGATGTCCCGGTGGACGTATACATGCAAAAGAAGGCTCCCCGTCAATACAGGATTCTGATGCCATAATAGCCCCGCCTGCGGACAGCAGCGCCATCTCGTAACACTTTTCATTGTTCTTTTCCTTCTCTATCATCTCTGCCGAATGACATCTCTGAATATCCTTGATCGAAGCTGGTTGAGGTTCAATGAAAACATATTTTCCATTCGCAGTTAATTTATCCATAATTGATTCCATTCTGCCGGGAACAGATGCGCCATCGTCAGCATAATCGGAACTATAAAACTTTTTATGGAAGATAATTTTCATAATGCCTGACGCTTTTTGTGCAGAATGGGCCAGTTTCGCAACATGCTACGTGTTTTCAGGACAAGTCTTTTAACAAAATTGTCACAGCACAGCAAAAACCTACCCATCCAGCACATCCCTGATCTTTTTTAGTAGCTCATCCGGTAATAACGGCTTCGGGATGAAGTCAACCGCATCTTCCCTGATTCCTTTGTCGAGCATTATATCTCTGGTGTAGCCGCTGGTAAATAGGAATTTCATGCCTGGATCGGTTTTTACGATCTCATCATATACCTCTTTTCCATTTTTCCCCGGCATGACCACATCAAGGATGATGAGGCCTATCCTGTTTCTGTTCTCCATGAAGGTGCGGACTGCTTCTTCTCCATCTATTGCCTCGATGATAGTGTACCCGTAACGCTGGAGGATTTCCCGTGTAAATTTCCTTATTCCGGGATCATCTTCAGCTATAAGTACAGTTTCTGAACCTTTTTGTATGTTGTGTACGGGCGAAGCCTTCTGTTCCTTCTCTATGTCGACAGAAGGAAGGTATATGCGGAAAGTGGTGCCGCGGCCGTGTTCGCTGTAGACCGTTATATAGCCGTTGTGCTGTTTTACGATGCCGTAGACGGTAGAGAGACCGAGGCCTGTTCCTTTGCCCACCACTTTGGTGGTGAAAAAGGGGTCAAAGATTCTTGCTTTTGTTGCCTCATCCATGCCGTGCCCGGTGTCAGAGACAGAGAGCAGGACATACTTTCCGGGTTCACCGTACCCGTGCATCCTGATAAACTCATCATCCAGCGTTATCATGTTTGTCTCTATGCTCAATATGCCACCCATCTGCATGGCATCGCGGGCATTTACGGCAAGGTTGATGAGTATCTGGTCTATCTGCGTAGCATCTCCCATAATGACGAGGGTTTCCCTGGAGAGCCTTTTCTTCAGCTCGATATCTTCCGTGAGGAACCTCTTTAAGAGTTTTGATGTGTTTTTTACGCAATCATTTATGCCAAGAGGTTTAAGGGTGATCTGCTGCTTCCTGCTGAAGGCGAGGAGACTGTATGTCAGGTTTGCCGCCCTCTCGGAAGAGGCAAGGATCTCATCAACAAAAGCCCTGCTTGGATCATCTTCCTGCATATCCATCTGTAATATACCGCCAAAACCCATGATCGCGGTGAGGATATTGTTGAAGTCGTGGGCGACTCCCCCTGCCAGAGTGCCGATAGCCTCCATCTTCTGTGATTGAAAGAGCTGGGATTCGAGGTGTTTCCGGTTCGTGATGTCTTCTGATGTGCCCTCATGATAGAGGATGTTGCCATTTTCATCATACACACAACGGGCATTTATGGATGCCCAGAAGGTGCTCCCGTCCTTTCTCTTCAGCTGCATTTCAAAGCCTGTAACTAAGCCCTTTTTGTGAAGGATACGGAGAAACTCATTACGCTCATCAGGATTTACATAAAGCTGTTTTCCGATATCTGTGACTGTCTCGATCATTTCTTCGGGCGAATCATGCCCGTATATGCGTGCGAGTGAAGGGTTGACAATAAGAAAACGTCCTTCAGGTGTGGTCTGGAAGATGCCTTCAACAACGTTCTCGAAGATGGAACGGTATCTTTTTTCGGCCTGCAGGAGTTTCTCCTCGGCCTGCTTGTGCTCGGTGATGTCCTTGATAACCCCGTCATATGATATGAGTATCCCCTGGGAGTCAATCTTCAGGATGGGGGTATCGCTCACCCAGACAATGCTTCCGTCCTTTCGCACGATGTGATGTTCAATGGCAGATATGTTCTTTCCTGATAGAATATTCTTAACGTGTTCGTTGATTATATCGTGTTCCTGCTCCGGGACCATGTCTATCCAAAGATAGGGATTGGACGCAAACTCCTCTGCCGTGTATCCTGTCACTACCTCACAGGCCGGGTTGTGCGTTGTCTGCACAACACGTCCATCCTCGATGAGCACGGTATAGAGGTAGTCGCTCAACCCTTCGGTTATCCGCCGGTAGCGATCCTCGCTTGCCCGCAGCGCCCCTTCTCTTTCTTTCAATCTTCGGTGTGCCTCATAGAGCTTGAATGCCATTTTTATGGAAGCTATCAGGACTGTCTCGCCGGAGTCCTTCACCACATAGCCGTAGGAGGTAATCTTCTCTGTCTTCTCTACAACATCCTTTTCTTTATGAGATGAGAGGAACACGACCGGTATGTCGTCATGGTCCTTCTGGATGGTCTTCGCTGTCTCGGTGCCGTCCATACACTTGCCGAGGTTGACGTCCATGAGGATAAGGTCGATACCAGGGGTGGTGCGCACCTTCTCGATTGCCTTCTCTCCCCTGGGGGCGGTGATGACTTTGTATCCGTATTTCTGGAGGGTTTTTTCACATGCCGTAGAGAGGAGTGCTTCATCTTCAACGAGCAGGATGGTCTTCTGTTCCTGTGTACTCACGGTTACCTTCCCAATCAAAGCAATTTCAACTTCTTTTACAAACCGCAGCCTGAGATTACTTGTCTAACGGCAGACTCAAGGATATCAAACAATTACATTATATCGCAAATTCCAGAATGAATTTCATACCCATCGCCCGTTCTATCTTCATGCTTCCTTCGAGCTGTTCTGTTAATATACCGACAAGCTGCATACCGAATCCGGTGGAGGCTGTAATATCAATCGATTCAGGAATGCCGACACCGTTATCCTGTATGATAAGGGTTGCATGATTGTCCTTAAACGAAAGAGAGACAGATATCTTCCCGTTTTCTCTGCCGGTAAAAGCATGTTTCATTGAGTTGGTAAGCAATTCATTCAGAATCATACCCAAAGGTGATAAGGTCTTTGCATCAAGGGTGACATCATCAATCTGTTTTTCAATAGTTACCAGTCCCCGGTTGGGGAAATTGATTACAATTTCATCAATCAGGGAGGTAAGGTATTCCTTTGCCGATATCTCTCGGAAATCTGTGGATCGATAGAGTTTATCATACAAAACCATCATGTTCCTGACACGGTTTCCCGAATCCTCAAGGGCGGCAACGGCTGCCGGGTCATGCAGCGTGTTAGATTGCAGAGAGAGGAGGCTCACAACCACACCCATGTTGTTCTTGATCCTGTGGTGCACCTCGCGGAGGAGGAGTTCCTTTTCTGAGAGGAGGTTTTGTATTTCCTCTTCGGCGAGTTTACGATCGGTGATGTCTTCGCAGGTGCCCTCATAATAGAGAAGTTTTCCGCTTTCATCATACACCGAACGGTAATTGAGAGCTGACCAGAAAATACTCCCATCCTTTCTTCTCATTTGCAATTCAAAATCTCTTACTACACCCTTTTCTTGAATGATACGGATAAATTCATCACGTTCATCCGGGTTCACATAAAGCTGTCTGCCGATATCTGTGATAGCCTCCATTACTTCTTCCTGAGAACTGAAACCGAATATTCGCGCGAGTTTGGTGTTAACGGTAAGGAACTGTCCTTCAGGGGTGGTCTGGAAAATACCCTCAATGGCATTCTCGAAAATAGAACGGTATTTCTCCTCACTCTTCTTCAGTTCCTTCTCCATCTCTTTGACTGCTGTCACATCCCGCGCAGATCCCACCGTACCGATCATGGTGCCGTTTTCATCAATGAACGGGGTTTTACGTACATCAAGAAAGAGATACTTTCCCTGGACGTTTCCATGCTCATCGAACTGCAGCTGTTTACCTGCGTCCATAGTAATGACATCAGTGTCCCGGCAGATTTCGTTGAAGGTGTGCCATTCGGGATTATCCACATGACGTGTCCGCTCGCGTTCAGCAAAGAACATATCATTTTTCCCTATCGGCTCATCGGTGTCCGCTGCATTAAGAAGATCCCGGCAGATGGCCTTATTGGCAAATATATAGCGCTTGTCCAGGTCTTTAGCCCAGATCATATCGGGCACGTTGTCGCACATCAGTTGAAGCATATTTGAAAGGGAATGATATCTGGCCTCTTTTTCTTTTAGCGCATCCTCGGCCTGTCTGCGGGAGGTGATGTCGAAAAT
Source organism: Pseudomonadota bacterium (assembly GCA_026388315.1). Lineage (NCBI taxonomy): Bacteria > Pseudomonadati > Pseudomonadota > Pseudomonadota bacterium. The sequence continues at coordinate 4,445 of JAPLKA010000016.1, forward strand.
GACGCCCACTATACCGGCTAACTGACCATCTAATCCGACATAGGATGCCTTGTTGTGGACAATGTGACGCATCATTCCGTCTCTATCCGTAATGGATATTTCATAGTCTATTACGCCGGGACTTTTTAAAAGCCCTTCCTCGGCTTCCCGGTATATGTCAGCCCGGCCGCGGGGGAAAAGATCATATACATTTTTGCCGATCATCTCTTCTTTGCTTAGTCCTGTAAACACGGTATATGCATTGTTGCAGCCAAGATAAACACCCTGAGTATTTTTATAAAAGACCGGATTGGGAATGCCGTCAAGCAGCTGCTGCAGGAAATGCAGCTGATCCTGGATGGCATCAGTTGCCTGCTTATACATGGTCATGTCTCGTACTACTTCAATAGCACCGACAAGATGTCCATTGCCATCCCTAAGAGGTGCTGCCTTTGCCCATACATGGGCTCCTTTGCCTTTGAAAAGTGCCGGACAGAATGTTTCTATCACATAATTGTCATCTTCTTTGGTTATGTGGGGATATTTTTCCGCAACTTCATGCTCAGGCACCCAGAAGAGGTCCATGGTCTGCGGTCTCGCAACACCGTAAAAAGGTATGGTGTATGCATAATCTCCTTTCCCCATCATGTCTGCCGCTGGAACCCCGGTCAAGCTTTCCATGGCCCGGTTCCATACAATGATACGCTTCTCACTGTCTATTGCGAGAGTAGGGTCAGGCAAAAAGTCGATGAGCTGTGATAATCTCCTTTCCAGTGCTTCCCGTTCCTTTTCTGACTGTACCCTGTCGGTGATGTCTGTGAATGTAAAGATATATGAATAACTGGTAGTTGGAGATAGCTGGATAATGACATTAAGGATAATCCCGTCTTTTGTGACAAAGGCAGCATCAGCCCGGCCTTCGCGATAGAGCGTTTCTCCTGTTCTTTCATACTCGTCATCGCTTTCGTAAAGGATACGGGTACTCGCGCCTTTAAGTTCGTCAAAGGCATACCCCGTTATCCGGCACATGGCATCATTGACCCACTCAAATACCCTGTCACGTACCTTTCCGATTCCATTCGGCGAAGATGAGAGGATGCCATGAAGGGATTGCTCAGATTCTATGATCTTCTGCTGGGCATTTATACGTTCGGTGATGTCTCTCCATACAACATACATGATTTGTCTGCCCTGAATGGGTATGACCGTAAGTGAGACATCGGCCCAGAATTCCTCACCATCAACGGTACGGTGCTTCCACTCAAAATGATTCGACCCCTGCTTTAGCGCAATACCGATAAGTTCCTTTTCCTTCTCTGAAGATACACGTCCGTCGGGTTGCCTGGCCGGAGAAATATCAGATGGTCTGGTCCCGACAAGCTGATCTTTTCCGGTGCAATGCATAATCTTCACGGCGGCTTCGTTGCAGTCAACAAATCTTTCTCCATCGATCATAAGTATGGGGTCAACGGAATTTTCAAAGAGGAGCCGGAATTTTTCTTCACTCTCTTTGAGAAATTCTTCCGCCTTTTTGCGTGAGGTGATGTCAATTATGTAATTCAATGTGGCGCTTCTTCCCTTCCATAAAACGAAGGTTGACGAGATATCGACCCATTTTACCCTTCCTTCCGCCGTAACTATTCTGAATGGATAATTGGTTTTAACCGTTTTGCCTTCCAATCTTTTGTTGTAACGGTCCACAACCATGCCAACATCATCAGGATGAATAAAGGAAGTGAATGGTTCCGATGTAAGACGGTTTGCTGGATAACCCGTGATTTCCACCACTGCCGGGTTGGTAATCTTCATTTCACCGTCCTGAGCAATGAACACCCCTGATGACGCACTCTCAAAGAGTAGGCGATATTCTTCCTCTTTGTCCCGCAGCTCTTCCTCCCTTTCTTTCAGCCTCCGGTGTGCCTCATGGAGCTTGAATGCCATCTTTATAGAAGCGATCAGTACTGTCTCACCGGAATCCTTTACCACATATCCATAAGAGGTGATCTTTTCTGTTTTCTGAACTACTTCAGCCTGAGTATAGCTGGAAAGGAAAAGGACAGGAATGTCTCTTTCTTTGAGGATGATCTCTGCCGCCTCTGTACCGTCCATCCTTCCTTTTCCGAGGTTGACGTCCATAAGAATGAGGTCGATACCGGGGGTGGTGCGTGCAATCTCGATGGCCTTCTCCCCCCTGGGAGCGGTGATGACCTTGTATCCGTATTTCTGGAGGGTACTTTTTCCCTGCATGCAGAGGAGCGCTTCATCTTCTACCAGCAGAATGGTCGTTTGGTTTTCCTGTTCATTCATGGTGTTTTCTCCTGATCAATCGAAAAAGTGATGATAAATTCGGTACCGTTATCTCTTATTGATTCCATACTGCCGTTAATCTGCTCCAATGGGGTTTTGTTGATTCTGATATTTCAGGATAATCTTAATGCTGTTCCCGAAGAAGCTTCAGTTGATCTAAATGCCTCCTTTCGTCAACAGTCTTTCTTAGCTCATTCGATGGTTCATCAGCATGAAGAAGCAGTACCCTTTTGCCGATTGACTGAAGATATAAAACAGCCGGGACAAAATCAGCATCATTGGTAAGTATGTATATCACGTCTACATCATGAGATTGCGTAACCATATCAACCGCCATTAGGGCATCACTATTAACGTTGTCGTACTTTTCATTGATAAGTATCAGCTTGAGGCCTGCAGATTTCATTGCATCATAAAAACTAATCTGATTATCGTCAGGTTCCGGGGCGTAAATGTTTGCTCGTAAAATTATTCCACCTTTATCCCTGATATGCTGCATCATTTTAAAAAAATCCAGGCCGAATCCCCCGTTTAGTTTCACATTGACCCAGTCTATGAAAATATTTGCCTTAAATGGTGTAGGTATTTTTGTTTCTTTGAATGTCATGGTCATCTCTCTTCATTGCAATAAAAAGGTTTTCGCAGTTTTTCTAACGGCCGGGCGGTAACTGGTGACTATTATACACAACCCTGTCACAGCATGTCCCTACCCATCCGCTGCCGTAGGAAACAAGCTTGACGCTTCTGCCGCAGTAAGGACATGTAATGGTTTCCGCGTTTGCCCTTTTCCTGTTGTTGGTGCGGTCATCCTTTAACGGAGAAATACTGCTTCTATCTTTTCCATACAGACAATCCTCTTAACCCCCTGCAGGTTCATCGTAAAATATATCAAATAAAGTTGCAAAAGTGTATACAAAATAAACTCTTGCAAAAGTACTAAAAATCGCAACTCCGCACTTGATGCGGCATCTTCTTGGACCCTGCCTTTACCCATTCGCCATCTTCTTTTCTTCTCCCTGGTTCCCCATCCCTTCAATAAATGTCAGTTCCTCAGAGGAGAACACCTTGTTAATATCGAGGATGATAATAAAATGGTCATCCCTTTTCCCCATGCCTCTGATAAACTCTGTTTTGAGCTGTATCCCTATCTTTGGTGCAGGCTCTATCTGGTCAGGCTCTAATTCAAAGACCTCCTGGACAGAATCAACGAGGGCGCCGATGATGGTCGTTTCTTCCTCAAAGGATACCTCTACAACGATGATGCATGTATCCACCGTCTTATCTGTCCGGGTCATGCCGAATTTTAATCTCATGTCAAGTACGGGGACTACACTCCCCCTTAAATTAATCACCCCTCTCATGAACTCGGGGGTTCTCGGTACTTTGGTCACCGTGGTAAACTCTAATATCTCTCTAACATGGGTAACATCTACCCCGAAGACCTCCTCCCCGAGCTGGAAGGTCAGGTATTGTCTTGTATCGATAATGGATGGTACGCTCATAGCTCCTCCCGAAATGTTAGCGTGAAGCGTAGAGCGTAGAGAAAAAACCTCCACGCTAAACGCTATCCGCTAAACGCTGCTTTTTTTAGAATTTTTCAAATTCATCATCCAGTTTGTCATGACTATTGCCAAGGTCTATTGGAATGCCTGTGTCTTTTGATCCATTACCGCCCTTAACAACATTCATAGGGTTACGGGCAATGGGGGGCAGGGGAGCCTTTTTGTCTATTGCCCGCCGGTTCGCTGCCCTGTTCTTTCCGGTCTCTTCAACCCTGAAGAAGGCGATGGTATCCTGCAGCTGTTCTGCCTGGGAAGAGAGCTCCTCTGTTGTCGATGCCATCTGCTCTGTGGCTGAGGCATTTTGCTGGATAACCTGGTCTAACTGCTGGATTGCCTTGTTGATCTGCTCTGCCCCCGTATTTTGTTCATTGCTTGCAGCATTGATTTCGCTGACAAGTTCTGCTGTTCTCTGGATGTCGGGAACAATCTTGGTGAGCATCTCACCGGCCTTTTCTGCTACTTCCACGCTGGAGGAGGAGAGTTTGTTGATCTCTGCCGCTGCGGTCTGGCTTCTCTCGGCAAGTTTTCTTACCTCTGTTGCCACCACAGCAAACCCTTTGCCGTGTTCACCTGCCCGTGCTGCCTCAATGGCGGCATTCAAGGCAAGGAGGTTGGTCTGCCGTGCGATCTCTTCTATTATTGAAATCTTGGTTGCGATCTCCTTCATCGCGGATACCGTTTCAGATACTGCCTTGCCTCCTTCCCTTGCATCCTGGGCCGCCTTCAATGCTATCTTCTCTGTCTGCTGCGCATTGTCCGCGTTCTGCCTGATGTTTGATACCATCTGTTCCATGGAGGAAGATACTTCTTCGGCTGATGCCGCCTGCTCTGTCGCGCCCTGTGACATCTGCTGGGAACCGCTGCTCATCTGCTGGCTTCCCGATGCAACATTGTCTGCTGCGGTCTTGATGTCGGTAACTACCTCCGTTAACTTCTCGATCAGTGTATTGATGCTGTTCTTAATTTCATTGAAGTCACCATTGTAATTGTCGGTGATCTTTGCAGGGACGACACCTGTACTGATCTCATTCACATATTTTGCAGCGACGTTAAGGGGTCCGATGACTGAGTCCAGGGTATCATTTACGCCCTGAACGATCTTCTGGAAGTCTCCCTGGTGTTTAGAAACGTCGGCTCGGGTAGCAAGTTTCCCTTCCACTGCTGCTTTCGAGAGCATGTTTGCATCTTCCACAAGTGCATGGATGTTTTCCTTCATAAGCAGCAGCCACTCATGAATTTGATCGTCTCCAGATGCTTTAGACATTGTTGCTGTCAGATCACCGTTGGCGATCTTGGTAACATAGGCAATCAACTCGCTCAACCAGGCATGTACGCCATTTATTGAGTCTTTCATCTTCTCGTGATCACCTTTGCAGGCGATCATAACCTTTTCCCGGAGATTTCCGCCACGAATCAACTGTAAGACACGGTTGCCTTCGCCAATGGGAATGAGAATCGCGTCCAGCATGGCGTTCACACCTTGGATTACTTCCGCATAGGCGCCTTTGAACTCTTCCGGTTTGCCACGCTCGGAGAGCATACCGTTTTGGGATGCCACGGTCAGCCGCTGGAACTCCTTTTGGAATCCCTGCAGCACGATGGCAATATTGTTGATATTCTGCTTCATCGCCTCGTGGTCGCCCCTGTATGTCTGCATGATCAGTTCGTCGATCTTGCCGTTGGAGACTTGGGCAAGGATGCGGTTGCCTTCGCCAATGGGAATGAGAATCGCGTCCAGGATATTGTTGATCCCCCTGTACAGATCTTTCCATCCTCCCGCAAACTGGTCTGCGTTGCCTCTGGTATCAAGTTTGCCCTCTTTGGAAGCTTCCACCAGAACATCAGCCTCTTTCAGCAGATTATTGGCCACATCAATCAGCTGGTTCAGGTTGTTTTTAATCTCATTAAAGTCGCCTTTGTAATCCTCGGTGATCTTCGGCGGGATATCTCCCTTACTTATTCTGTCTACATATTCTGCCGTAACGTTAATCGGTCCGACAAATGCATCACAAAGATTGTTTATGTTTTTGATCACAGCGCCATAAGCCCCTTTGTACTGGTCGGCGTTCCCGCGTGTACTGAGTTTCCCGTCAACCGTGGCCGTAATCAGTCCGCCTATCTCGGCCTCGAACTTCTGAAGCACGATGGCAATATTGTTGATATTCTGCTTCATCGCCTCGTGGTCGCCCTTGTATGTCTGCATGATCAGTTCGTCGATCTTGCCGTTGGAGACTTGGGCAAGGATGCGGTTGCCTTCGCCAATGGGAATGAGAATCGCGTCCAGGATATTGTTGATCCCCCTGTACAGGTCTTTCCATCCTCCCGCAAACTGGTCTGCGTTGCCTCTGGTATCAAGTTTGCCCTCTTTGGAAGCTTCCACCAGAACATCAGCCTCTTTCAGCAGATTATTGGCCACATCAATCAGCTGGTTCAGGTTGTTCTTAATCTCGTTAAAGTCACCCTTATAATCTTCAGTGATTTTAGGCGGGATGTCTCCCTTACTGATCCGGTCAACATATTCTGCGGTCATGTTTAACGGTCCAATGATTGCATTCAATGTATCATTGAAACCTTTAATAATATCACTGTAACTGCCATTAAACTTTTTTGCATCCCCGCGCATTGCAAGTTTGCCTTCAACTGTTGCTTTTGTGAGCATCTCTGCTTCAACTACGAGACCTCTTATTGATTCAACTATCTTTTTCAAGGCCGGGGCAATCTCATCTTTTTCATCTTTTACAGCAATCTCCATGCTTACGTCGCCATCGGCAATCTTTTGCATAGTACCGATTATAATATTCTGCAGGTCATCGGCAAATTGATCCATGGTAGATGCCATGATGCCAATCTCATCTTTTTGATCCATTTTGAGCCTCATGCCAAGGTGTCCCATGCCAAGTTCCCTGATCATCGCTACGGCTTTTTGTATGGGTCCGGTAATCATGCGGGCAATAAATATCCCCAATCCGATAGCAAGTATTAAGCCGATAATTGCAGCAATCATCAGGATTGTTTTAACCGATGCTGTAGCTGTGCTCGCAGTTTTGTGCTCCTCTGCAGCTGTCTTTTCGTTAATGGCTGTTATCTCACCAAGAAGCTTTTCCGCTTCATTGAATGCCTCCCGTGCCTGTCCTGTCGAGAGGGCCATTGCTTCATCCCGCTTGCCGTTTTTTAAAAGGGCAAAAACCTTGTTATTTAATGCTTTCCACTGTTCCCAAGCAGGGACAAATTGCTTCCATAGTTTCTCTTCTTCTTTTGTTTGAGTTAGAGGCTCATATATCTTCCATGCTTTATCGACTCTTTTCCAGGCATTCTCTGCAAACTTGACCTGATTCTCCATCTCTTTTTCGTTCTTAAAGAACTCGGGGATTAACATACTCCGTTCCGCTCTCTGAATGGCAGTCTGTGCTTCATTGATAATTCCAAGGGCATTTATACTCGGAAGTCGTACACCGGCAATTTCTTCTGTATTCTTCCCGATTTTGTTTGCACCCCAATAGCCCATAACAGCAATAATAAGTACAATAAGTGCCACCAATGAGAATCCGCCAATAAGTTTTGTACCGATTTTCATGTTCCTAAACATATAATCTCCTCCTCGTAAATCAATTTTCAATCTTTACAACTTGATGATAACACTTCGGGCTGATATCTAAAGGCTTGTGATATATCCAAAGCCTGAGATTATCCGAAGTGCCCTGCTGCAACATTTAACTACATTTTCGGTTTTTTGGGCAAGTTACGTAATGTAAGAAAAATGTATGTGTATTAAGAGTAATAACTCATACATGATCTAAGCAACTAAATGAATTAAGTTATGAAGAAGTTTTTCTCTGAAAAAGATTGATGTAGGTGGTTGAAAAAACTATAGAGATGAAAGATAGGACATCAAATTAATCTTCTCATTATTTAAACCGAGTTTCTTTCTGATTATATTCCTGTGAAAATTAATTGCCCCTGAGGACATTTGGAGTGTTTCAGCAATTTCTTTTGTTGTTTTACCGATTTTGACGAGATTTGCTATCTGAATTTCTATTGGTGTCAGTTGAGCGTATTTTAGACTTATTTTTTGTATAAATGGACCAGCGGGGGCGAACGCGCAGAAATTTACGGTTTTGACATACAATTTGACTTCCAAACCGTAAATTTCTGTCAAAATATCCCCTGCTCATCTTCGATGAAATAAGTACCGTTTGGCAGTACGTGTTTGAATGGCAATA
>JAPLKA010000017.1 GCA_026388315.1 Pseudomonadota bacterium
AGACCCTGTCCCCCCTCCTTTTTGTGAGCTGCCGTCTGCCTCACCGCCGCGACCCCTTTGGCCTGGTGCGGGATGTAACGACACCAAATCTATAGAAGAAGTTTGCACTTTATCTTGAGTCACTCCGGTAACATTATCTTTTTCAATGTTTTTACTCATGGCAGGGTTATTACTCTGCCGCAGATCTGCACCTTCCTTTTTTTGCCTTTCGCCTTGCGCCTTTCGCCTTGCGCCTTCTTTACCTTCGCCGTTTCGCCGTTTCGCCGTTTCGCCGTTTCGCCGTTTCGCCGTTTCGCCGTTTCGCTTTTCTCCCCCTGCCCCCTCTTTTCCATCCATTAACGTGAAGTCCACCAGTATGCTTTCCTCCTGGAGCGACTTGTGGCTAAAAGGCAAAAAACCAAGAACATACAAAAGGGCGAAATGGGCAATGATCGATATAAAAAGGGCGAAAAGCAGATTATTCGGGTTCCTGGTAATACGCAATAAATCCATGCTGTAATGTATTACAACTACTGAATTTTGTCAAAATTTACAGTATTGACAATTTTGCGTGATCTTGTAAGTTCTTTGTGTTCATTACATTTCAAGTGCCCGTCCTACCCCATGAAGTTGGTTTAAGGCAAGCGGGAAAGCCACTGACAGGCGGGTGCAACAAGCACTGGAAGACCGCCGTTGGATAGTATTTGAAATCCATCCCCCTCGTGTGTAAGCTGAATCGCCTTTACACCCAAATAACGCTGAAATTTCTTAAGGGCACCGGAAGGTTTTGTATCATTTAATTTCGTCTCAACAAGCAAAAGAGGATTATGCTCATCGGCAATTAAAAAATCCACTTCCTCTTTTTCTTTATTTCTAATAAAATGAAGAGAGAAATTACCAAGTCCTCTGTCGTTCCAGCACGTAACGGCGCGCCACAACTCAGCGGCGACCATGTTCTCTAATCGTGCCCCCTGGTCTTTAATTCGCGGAATATCCCAGAGATAATACTTCTTCTCCTTCTGGATGGCACGCGCAACTTTCTCTGTCCATGGGGCAATACTGAAAACGAGAAAAAACCTTTCAAAAATATCAAGCCAGCTTCGCGCTGTGTTGTAAGAAACGTGAAGAATTTCGGATAGGGAGGTAAAAGAAAGAGGACTGCCCACTCTGGACGGCAACAACTCGTACAGCGTTTCCATGCCGCCAACGGATTTTACATCGGTCATATCTCTGATATCTTCCCTGATCAGTTGTCGTGCGTAGACCTGTGACCATCTTCTATATGAAGGGATACGGTTAAGCAGGAACGGTTCAGGAAACCCGCTCAATGTCTCAATCTTCGACCAGATGGCCATCATTTCGACATTTCGTTCCATAGTGATTTCAAGAGAATTGCTTAGAAAGTCATCGAAAGGTCTGTTTTCTTCGGCAAGCTCTGCAATTGTAAAAGGCCACAGGCGGAAAGGAAGGTATCGTCCGGCCAGGGAATCACCGCCTTTCTGATAAAGGTCAAGCCTCCCGCTCCCTGTCACAAGAAAGCGATATCTGTTGTGGTATCCATCGCAAAACCCCTTCAGACAGTTCTTCCAGTCTCGGTACTTGTGGATTTCATCGAGAACAATAAGGGGGGTTGAACTGTCCTTGCGCTTTACATTTTCGAAAAAAACGGGGTTCTCAAGAAAAGTTGCCCTGTCAGCCAGAATGTCCCAGCTCCAGTAAAGACTGTTGGGAAAATCATCGGCAATCATTCGTGCCAGGGTTGTTTTTCCTGCCTGTCTGGGTCCCGAAAGGAAGACCATCGCTTTGTCGTTGGACAGTTCCTTCCATAAACGCGTATATAGATTACGGGCTTTCAATGTAAATATATCTTTTCATGCAATTGAAGTTTAGTCAAGACTATTTTTCAATTGCATTATAAATGGTCCGAAAAGGGTGGTTTTATGGATGTCCCCCGTCCCATGATTTAATAAGGGTTGGTGGGAAGTGCCCTGGCATTATAAGCCCTTGCATTCGTTGAAGTTCTACATTTCAAAATCGTTATCGCGGGACAAACACAACTCGTAGCTGAAAAACATAGAACAAGAGAAGGTTAACTGGAGTTTTCTCAATTTTCTTATCGGCAGGACTCCGCCGTTTCCGTGAGCGAGCCTTGCGGGAGCCTCTCGGGACACCCGTCTTACAGGCGGAAGGAGTGGTGCGCCGTCAGCGCATGTCGAGGACTGTTTGAGCGGAAAAGCCGCCGTCAGCGGCCTTAAGCGAGTTCCGCAGACAAGCGGGAGGAGACTTTAGCACGGGTGAGAGGCGGAGCACCGTGCGAGCGATGGGAACGGTGGAGTCCTGCCGATAAGCGAATCTTGCAAGGGTAAGGAAGCACGACCCACTCACCGGGTGGGTACCCTGGCAGAAAGGGTAAGGTTTAATTGCGAACATGGTGAGCAACAACAGTGTTCCGGCTAAACCATTACCAAACATTTACGTTTGTAAATTCCAATATTCAAGCTCTAAACGTTTTTTCTATTTGGGATTTGGTGCTTGGGATTTGGGATTTCAGGCTTAGAGTGCAAAAAACTATTACTTAAATATGTTTAAAGGCCTTCCTGACGGTCTCTTCCCTTACTGGTGTTGTAAAGCGGGAAACAAAGAGAAAAACAAGAAATGAAACCGGGAGGGCAATAACCTGCGGGTCAATCATATTCCATGGCAACCCGGCCAGGGCATCACATTTGAATATCCACCTGCATAACCCTATGGCTTTTGACTCGTATTCATGGAAAAACAGCATCCACAACAGAGAAAGAAAAAAACCACAGACGATGCTCGCCTTTGCACCTGTTTTTGTGCCACCCTTCCAGTAGAGGGCAAAAAGATATGATGGAATAAAGGTTGCACCGCACAGACCGAAGAAAAAGGCTGTTGCAATAGCAACTACACCTTCCGGGAGCAAAAGACCGATTATCAGCGTTGCGAAAATGCCGAACACTATGCCTATCCGGGTAACTATTGTAGTTTCTGCTACAGACCTCCCCCTGAGCAATGCCTGTTCTAAAATATCCCTGCTCAGTGATGAACCGGTGGCAAGGAACTGGGCACTGCTGGCGCTCATAGCCGCTGCCATGAGGGTAACGAGGAATAAAGCAACAAACCACTGCGGGTAAAATCTGTCCACATACAGAGGGATTATCTTGTCAACATTTCCCTGGACTGACTGGATAGGCAATTCGGTATAGGTATTATAAAAAACAACATTAGTAAGCGCCCCCACCGCAAAAGCTATACCGGTTGTGAAGAGGATAAAAAGCGCTGTAAAAGGGATGGACCTGTTCAGGTCACGGTCAGATTTCAGCGTCATAAATCTTACATTGAGCTGCGGCTGTCCGAGAACACCAATACCCACTCCCATAATCATCGTTGTAATGACAAACCACCACAGTGAAGACCCGGCAGCGGGCATGGAAGTAAATCCTCTGTGTCCTATCTCCTGCAAAGCCTGAGGAACAAGGGGTGCCAATTCCGTTAATGCCCTGTGGGCGTTAACAACTCCTCCTGACATGACATACGTAGTGATACCGATGATTACCATTGACACAACCATAATGATGCCCTGGAAAACAGAGGTGTACAGTATACCCTTGAGGCCTCCCCAGAGGACATAGCAGGCCGTTATTAACAAAAATCCGAGTAACGCTGTGGTAAAGGGGATATTCATATATACTTCGATAAATCTCGCAATTCCAATCAGAATTGCTGCCGTATATACAGGCATAAAAACGAGGATGACGAGACCTGAAAAGCCCTGGATGAACCGTGAATTGTAACGCCTTCCAAGAAGTTCGGGAAAGGTATGCGCATCAAGCGCTTTGCCCATTTTTCTCGTTCTTTTTCCGAACACCACAAAGGCAACCCATACGCCTATCATAATATTCAAAAAGGCGAGCCATGACATGCTAAAACCATAGAGCGCACTGATACCACCAAAACCGATGATTGCTGCTGTGCTTACATACGTTGAGCCATAGCTCAAAGCCATTGTAAGAGGATGAACCTGCCGCCCGGCGAGGAGATAATCCGATACCGTTGTGGTCCGTCTATATCCGAGATACCCGAGGTAAACGGTTACAACAAGGTATATTAAGGTAAATGTGATGAGATAAAACATGGTTTCGGGTCTAAGGGAGCTTCTCTATCAATTCGATTTCTTCCTTCTCCCATTTTATCTCTTCCCTGTAATCGCCGTCTTTTTCTTCCACCCCTCTGCGCCAACGGATTACGCCATAGACAAGGCAGAACAGAGCTGAGAAAATGGTAAGAACATAACCTGAAAATATCCAGAAATCAGGAAAACCAAGCATTGCTATATCTCATTAGCATTTAGCTTTTCCTTTTGTCAAGGAGGAAGTGTCTTTCGGTATTCCGTCTTTATCCCATCCCCTCAGCCTGTAGTAATCACTTTTCATGTATTCGAGCTGTTCTCTCGTTATAGTATCTTTCTTCGAGCCTAACGGCTCTTCAAAAAAGCGGGGAGGGAGGGTGTCATCGGCCCTCGTGAGTCCCTCCCTTATATTGAAATTCCTTGTGATATCCTGGATATTTGAGGCAATCCGCTGGAGGTCTTCCTTATTTACGTCCATGCCGGTTGTCATGTGAACAATGGAGGCCAGTTCATCCCAGAGGTAAAGGTCACGGTAAAACCTGCACAGGATGAGTGCATCCTGGAGCGTAAGCCTGTCTTCGTAATCAATAAAGACTGCCGCTTTGCCTTCTGTCTGTTCAGGGGGGATGATCCCCGCCACCTCTGCCTTGAAGGCAGTAGAGCGGAGATGGCACGCACCTCTGTCCGATGTAGCATAGGCGAGCCCCATGGCTTTGAAAAATCTTGGATCATATCCGGCCGGCTCCAACCCTTTCACATGGATGGCTATGTCCTCCATGCCCCACTCTTTCGCAGCCCGGACAATGCCTTCAGCCAATACTTCCCCTATGCCCTCTCTCCGTGAAATCTGGTTGAGTAACTGTGCAATTGCATCAACATCACCGTAATCAAGTTTTTCGCTGATCTTCCCCATTCTTGATGCTTCTATGGCAAATGCTGCAAGATTACCGCCCGTAATCGTGTCTATCCCCAGCCTGTCACATATGTCATTCAAATATATGATCTCATCAAGACGGTCTATCAGGCACAAACCGCCAAAGGCGTAAATCGTTTCATATTCCGGGCCTTCAATCTTCAGACCTGCATGTCTGCCTTCAGTTATGGTTGTCAACCTCCCGCAGGCAAGGAGACATCTGTTACATGCATGTGGTTTAACCTTATATGTGGAATGGAGCATTTCTCCGCTGATATTTTCCCACCCTTCCATCCGCCCTTCGTGCCAGTAACGCGTCGGAAAGGCCTCCAGCGTGTTGATGATTGCTACGAGACCCGTGGTTCCCATCTTTTTATAGAAGGCTGCGGAAGGATAATTGGTTATTTTTTTTCGCCATTCGTTTTTGAATTTCATGACAGCTTCAGGATCGGCAAGCACCCTCGCCTTATTCCCGTGGAAAACGATACCCTTTACCATTTTTGAGCCCAGGACCGCTCCAACCCCTGTTCTTCCGGCACAGCGCCAGTAATTATTCGCTATAGTTGCAAATTTGACCAACCTCTCTCCTGCCGGACCTATTACCAATGCACCGGCGCCTTTTTTAGCGGTTCTCTCCAATATTGTGTCCTCAGCTTTATATGCATCAAGACCCCAAATCCTTTCTGCATCATGAAATTTTACATCTTCATCGCTTATTTCAAGATACACGGGTTTTTCACTCTTCCCTTTGAGGATTATTGCGTCATAACCGGTCCTGCTGATGGGCGCGGCAACCCTTCCCCCCGAGTAAGAATGAGAAATAAATCCGGTAAGGGGGCTCTTCGTAAAAACACCATACCTGCTCGTCCCCCAGACAGGTGTGTCGTTCACAGGCCCCAAGGCTACTATGAAATGGTTTTCCGGAGACAGGGGATCAACCCCGGCCTTATTCCTTGTAAGCAGCAGATAGGCTGCAAGACCCTTCCCGCCAAGATAGTTTTCGTATACTTCATCGGGAACCTCTTCCTTGTAATATTTTTTCCAGGTCAAATCGATAACAAGAATTTGATTAAAGAACCCTTTCATTGTATCCTCCACACGAATGAATGATTTTAAGAAATTTTATGCCCTTTGTCTATACCGTATAAAACCACCCTTGAAATTACTGAAAAACGACATATATTTACCTATAAAAACGAAAGACAAACTATGTTATTAATGAGAAGGAGCTAATCATGTATGAACAAGGGGTCATAAGGCCGCCAAGTGAGGCGTCGAGCCTTCTGGTAAGGGTAACGAGAAATTGTCCGTGGAATCAGTGTGTCTTCTGTCCGGCCTACAAAGGGACAAAGTTTTCGCGGAGGACAGTAGAAGAGGTCAAAAAAGATTTAGACAATATGGCAAAGGAGTATGGAGGTTATTCGGTCCGGACAGCCTTTTTACAGGATGGCGACACGCTCGTGTTAAAAACAGAAGATGTTCTGGAGGTCTTGCGATACATCAAACAAAAATTTCCCACCATTGAACGGGTAACATCCTATGCGAGGGCGCCAACGCTGAAGAAAAGGAGTGTAGAAGAGCTTAAACAATTAAAAGAAGCCGGATTAACAAGGATACATGTAGGAATGGAAAGCGGCTCTGAAAAAGTGCTGAAAATGGTCAAAAAAGGGATAACCCAGGACGATATTGTCGTTGGCGGCAGACATGTTAAAGAAGCCGGCATTGAACTCTCTGAATATATCATGCCCGGCCTTGGCGGTCGTACTTTAAGTGAAGAACATGCCTTAGAAACAGCAAGGTTATTGAATATGGTTGAACCGGATTTCATCAGGGTTCGTACCTTTGCCATGCATCCCATGTCTCCCATGCTGAAGATGGTCGAAAATGGAACATTTGTTCCTATGACTGACGAGGAGATTGTGGCCGAGATCAGGCTTCTTGTGGAAAATCTGAGCGAAATGCACAGCTATTTCTCCTGTGCCGATTTCGGCTTGAACCTTTTGATGTATGTGGATGGGTATCTCGATGAAAACAAGGCAAAAATGCTGAACGATCTCGATGACTATCTCTCTCTTACAAAGGAGCAGAAACAGGCCTACTCACTTCTCCGGCGAGGCTCCTACATAAATTATCCTGCAGGGGTGGTCCGTGATGAAGAGGTGATGAAAAAGGTTCGTCCCGAAATCGAGAAAAGGGAGAAGAGCGGCAAGGACGGGTTTTGTCAATATATAAACCACCTTATGACCTATCAGCTCCCCCAGCCACAAACGGAGGAGTGGAAGTAAGTCTGTTTTTATCTCGGGTACGCTGCAATGACAAGAACAACTGTTTCTTCATCCTTCGTATTTTGGAGGCGGTGGGGTTCACCTGCAGGTATCCAGGTTGCATCCCATTCTTTGACCTCTTTCTCTTCGTTTCCCACCTTCATAAGACCGCCGCCTTTAAGAATTAAATAAATTTCTTCTACTTCATCGATATGCTCTTCGATGACATTTCCCGGTGGTAATATGGCGTAGGCGAGAAATTCCATGCTCTGGAGAAAATGGCTTGTCATAACCATTCTTGCCACAGCGCCACGGTGGGCGATGTAGGTGGTTGCCAGTACTTCAGGATCATTAAAGTTTCTTACAATCATATGTCCATCCTTAATATTTTGTCTGATTCAATCCAATTATGGATATATCATTTACAAAAATCAATCCAATTATTTTGCAGATCAAGTTTACATTGAAATTGTCATATCTCTGTGTGATACTAAGGGCTACATATGGGCCTCATTAATCTATTATTTAAAGATCCCCTTGCCTTTGTTTTAGTGGCTATTCCCTTGCTATACTCAATCATACTACATGAACTGGCACATGGGTGGGTTGCCTATAAAATGGGCGACTCCACTGCAAAATGGCTCGGAAGGTTGAGTCTGAACCCCATAAAACATCTGGACCCTATCGGAACAATTATGCTCTTTGTTTTCGGATTCGGCTGGGCAAAACCGGTTCCTGTAAATTTCAATAATTTGCGTGATGAACGAAAAGGGATCATTTTTGTCTCAGCAGCAGGAATTGTGGCAAATATTATTCTTGCCTTCTTTTCTTTCCTGCTCCTTCGCCTTCTCACGCCCTCGCCCTTTGGAATACTGTCCACAATCCTTTACTATTTTGCACAGATCAATATCATGCTCGCAGCGTTCAATTTAATCCCCATACCCCCCCTCGACGGGTCCAAAATCCTCATGGGTTTTCTGTCCAGGAAGGCACAGTATACCCTTGAACGGATTGAACCTTATGGCATGTTTATCATTATTGCCCTTTTATACCTCGGCGTTTTAAATCCCCTCATTGTCTTCCTCAGACAGGCTATCCTGAGTGTTATCGGAATTTTATTACCGTAAGCTATTTCTTCTCTTCCTTGCTGTAATTTGCAGTAAGATAATCAATGATAATTTTTGCCTCTCCATCGTTAATCTGAGCGCCACGTGAATTAATCATACGCATAACGGTGGTATTCCATTCTTTCTGCGTTTTCTTTTTCGATGTTGCCCTGTCTGTCTTGTGGCATACGCTGCATTTCTTCTCAAAAAGGTCTTTGGCGGGGTATGCCTTGGCAGCTTCTTTTCCTTGTCCAAGGGCATAAAGGGGTATGCCCAATACAACTAAAAAAACAATCCCGATTACATACACAACAACCTTTTTCATAACCGCCTCCTTTTTGGAAATTATTATATCCCCTGTATGCATTACGAAAAACATCATAACCGTTTGGCGCACCAATTTCAATACGTTATGAAAGGTATGAAGGCTGAAGGTGTTTAGACTGAAGGGGAAAGACTGAAGTCCGATATCCGATATCCACGGCCTGTTGCTAAAATATGGTATTCTCCGGAACGCTGTTTCCCTCACTGCACCGCTGCGCTTCCTCTTCTAATGAAGTTGTCAAGCATATAATTATTATCTTTGTTAAGAGCCCTGTTGTTGTGGTGGCCTCCAGCCGTTTATTGTCCCTTTATCTAACCTCTTTTGTTCTCCGGGCCTGTTATGCCCAACTTACCTTATACAGATCAAAGGGGTAGGTGGAAGTTGACCAAGCTGAGTCTTACAGGCCTTTATGCCTACGAAGCTTTCACGGTCCTCCTTCCACCACAACATTATCTCCTCCTTTTACGCTGCTTCCTGGCAGCGGTCCATTTTTTCAGTAAACATTCTTGTATCCCTCATCAGTGCGAAGATCACCCTTATCAGTTTGATAATGACGGCACAAATCGCCTCGTTGTTATCGATGCAGGCATTGCCACAGAAGAGAATATCCTCTGGCTGAAGGAGCACCGCTACGACTATATCGTTGTCTCCCGGAAGAAGAAGATCGGACTCCCCCGGAGATGGTCATTGTCTGGAACGACAATCGCAGACTGATCCGTGCGGGTCGTATCCATACCGCTGATGAGGTAACGCTCCTGTGCCACTCGACAGACGATGAGATCAAGGAGACAGGGATCCAGAACCAGTTTGAACGCAGATTCGAGGAGGGGCTCAACAGAATCCACACCGCCCTGGACAATAAGCACGGAACCAAACGTTACGAGAAGGTCATCGAGAAGATCGGACGTCTCAAGGAACGTTACCGCCTGAGCAGCCATTTTCAATTCTGTATGCAGTTCGGGGAGAATTGCTGTATACAACGCTTGACATGGTATCGTTCGTTTGATATAGTTACCTCAGGGATAGAACTAAGTACCTACAAGGAGAATGCTTATGGGCGATGCGACTGAAACGCAGAGAAAACTGATCGAAGTAGCAATCGAACTATTTGCAACAAATGGCTTCAAGGGCACATCGATTCGAGATATTGCCCGGGCCGCTGGAATGACTATCTCTAGCATTTACTATTACTTCGAGAGCAAGTATGGTCTTCTGCTTGCCATCCTCAAGCACCTGTCAGAAGGATTGGAGAACGAACTCAATCGAATCTCACAGGCGGAACTTGGGCCTTTGGAGCGGTTCAAGCTTCTCGTGAGCACACATCTTAATCAGATTGCGGCGCAAAAGGACAGCGCCAAGCTGTTCTTCTTGGATGAGGAAGAGCTTTCCCCGGCTGCTAACGAAATCAACAAGCAATTTCAGATTAAAATCCTACAAATATACAAGAGCGCGTTGCGTGATTTGGCTGAAGCGGGCTATATTGATACCCCCAAGAATCTTACAGTAAGTGCTTTCAATGTGTTGGGTGTAATACAGTGGCATCTTCGCTGGTACCGCCCAGAAGGTCCTCTCCCTTTTGAAGCAATTAAAGACGAGGCCGTCCGTTTCATGCTTTTTGGGCTTCTGGCCAATCCTTCGCCTGCTGACCTTTAACGGTATGGTGTTGTCAAAACCCATGTGCCTAAAAGGTTTTCACGTTTTCCGCATTCCCATACCCTTTGCGACAGGCAGCATTAACGTCTATTTCATAGAAGCTCCGTGTCCGACTCTTATTGACGTACCGCCTAATGGCATCTTCTACCAGAGTCACCTTGAGGACGCCCTTGCAAATGTCGGGTATCGAATTCAAGACATAAGAAGAATTATAATCACCCACCCTCATTTCGATCATTTCGGGCTTGCTATGTGGATCACAGAACGAAGCAACGCCGATATCTGGATACATAAGGATGCCACAAACTATCTTGAGACCTATCCAAGGGAATTGGCTTTGGATTTTCGCTACTACAGGCGTTTTCTTAGGCTGTCAACAGCACCAGGAAAGTACAATGCCTATCTGAGGGCGTTCTACGAAACAGCTAAAATGCTTGGCTGCCAAGTGAATCCCTCAAGATGTCTTGAGGATGGTGATGAGGTAGAATTGTCTTCACTGAAGTTCAGAATAATGAGTGTGCCGGGGCATACCCCCTATTGCATTCTGGTTTATCACCCCGAAAACCAGTTTGCATTTACAGGCGACTTTCTTATTAACGAAATCACTTCAAACGCGGTTCTCCAAAGACCAAGGAGGGGCGCCAAGAGATTCAAAAGCCTCGTGCAGTATGTCTCTTCTCTTGAGAAAGTTCGCGAAATGGACTTAGAGTTCGCCTTAACCGGGCATGGCGAGATGATTGATAACCCTACGACACGCATAAACCAAATTCTTGCCTTCATTAACAACAGGCAGGACGAAATCGTCACGCTTCTTCGGTCCGGCCCTCACTCTGTTTTTGATCTAATGGAAGAGCTGATTCCCTGCCTTCCCCCCGAAGAAGTCTTCCTTGGCTTATCCGAAGTAATGGGTCATCTAGAACTTCTTGAATACAAGGGCCGGGTGGCAAGAACCAGTGTCAGCAAGCAACTATCCTTCTTCCTGCTATAAGTTAGGCGCTGAGCGCCAGGACATCGATAACGGAAAAATGTGCCAGCACATAGCAAACAAAGTTCTCTGACAATCGAATAGTTACCACGTCATTCCATGAACACCAAAACCATTTCGGAGGTGTTCATGGAAAATGAAATCAACGGTAATTTAGCTCGCACTTTACCGGCACACTACCGGCAAGACGCCTCGCCTCATCCTCAACGCTCTTAAACTCTTTCGGATTATGAACTACCCCGCGAAGAACAATCGTGTCACCGCTTGGCCGAATATCGAGGGTGGGGATAAAAAACCTTGAATTGGTCAATATCCCGGCTTTTACAGCCGCTGAAGCAGCCTTCATCCTGAGCATTTTTCTCACTTCTTCTGTATTGAACCGGTCTTTTTCCGGAATGGCAGCCTTCAAAGACGCCATGACTATGTCTGTCGACTGAATTGCCGTATTAAAGATGATGTCATAATAGGTGTGAACGTTCCAATCTGCGCCATAGACAGTCCCGATAAAACCCTTACTCTCTTTATCCATTTTTTTTATCATCAATGAGGCAGTAGCCCTGTCTACATTTTCCCTGTTCTGAACATGATCAATGCGTGCATCGAGAGGCGCCTCTATACGAACCTTCAGTACACAGGGGATATCTTTTAAGAGAAAGTTTCCGCCCCTACCCATGATTAAAGCCTTATCCTTCAGCGCATAGTCCAATATAAGGCTCTGTTGCAGCGCCACAAATCCCCTGAAAGACCAGTCATATTTCTCCCATATGGTCGGGTGATGTTCTTCAAACTCCTTTTCCCACTTTTCCCAGTCCTGCCCTTTGGTCCTGATATCCTTAAGAATCTGTTCCCTGTCGACGTATACATAGCCGATTTCACGTGCTATTTCCTTTCCTATCTCTTTTCCGTTACTCCCGTGCTGCCTTGATATGGTTAGGGTTGCCATAATAAACCTCCTTTTTTCAGTTAGTGTAAGTTTTATTTCCTTCTTTGCTTTCCTTGCTTACCTTCCATTTCATCCAGAGCTTTCCTACAACAACCACAGCAATGGCGCCCACAGCCTCTACGATATACTGGGTGACCTTGCCTGTGTGGAGGAATGACTGCACATAGGGGTCAGTGATTATCATATCTCCCGAAACCTTTCCAAGCACCATGGCCCCAAGATACACGATAATGGGATATTTATCCATCAACATGGAAAGGAGGTTGCTGGTAAATACCACAAAGGGGATACTCAACACCAATCCGAAGATGATCAGAAGATTATTGCCGTGTGACGCGCCTGCTACGCCGAGCATGTTGTCGAGACTCATGACAATATCGGCGATCACTATGGTTATCATGGCCTGCCATATGGTCTTTGGCTCTTTACGAGCCCCCTCTTCCGGCGCTCCCTCTATAAAAAGTTTCAGTGCTATCCATATAATAAGGACACCGCCACAGAGCTTCAGTCCATTTATGTTGAGAAGCTGGGCGACAACGATTGTGAGCAAAACCCTTAATACAATTGCTCCGCCTGCACCCAACATGATGCCTATCTTCCTCTGTTTGGGTGCAAGGTTCCGGACAGCCATTGCAATAACAACTGCATTATCGCCTGCAAGTACCAAATCGATCAGCACTATCATTAAAAAAGAGCTTACAAACTCCCATGTGAAACTAAATGACCCGAAACTACCAAAATTCATAATGTTCACCTCATTATATTGTATTTATTATATGTTGAGTGTTAGCGATGTCGTGGCACTCAACAGTTACGCGCTGTGCTGTTTCGAATTCTCAGTCATGTGGCGTTCGGTGGAGACATACAAAACTGGAACCGGGTTTGTGAGCACATACTTTCCCTCCAGATAGATTCACCGGGGGTTATTCATACCACTGGTCTGAACTTGTTTCCAAGCAATTCCCGGGCAATTATGAGCTTCATGATTTCTGCCGTGCCGTCACCTATTTTCAGGCCGATGGCATCCCGCAAACGCTGCTCTATGGGCAGCTTCTCGCTGTAACCTCTCCACCCGTAGATTAGTAGCATCTCATGAATAGTGCGGGAAATATACGTGCCCCCGTACCACTTCGCCATGGCCACCTCTTTGGTGTGGGCGAGACCCTCGTCCCTGAGTTTCAAAGCCTGATAGCAAAGCAACCTGGTTGCCTCGATCAGAGTCGAGGCCTCAGCAATCTGGAATGAGACCCCCTCGAATCTGCTCATGGGCCCGCCAAGTACCTCGTGGGTTTTTGCGTACTCAACCGCGTCGCCAAGAACCTGCTCCGCCATGCCAACCCCAGCCAGGATCACCAGCACCCGTGCAAAGTCAAAACCATTTATGACCTTTGTGAAACCCTCGCCTTCTTCTCCTATCCGTGCAGCCACCGGGATCCGTACATCGCTGAACGTAATCGATGCTCTGCCAGAGGGAATAGCACCCATGTCGTTGAATCTTGACCTACTTATTCCCTGCAGAGAGAAAGGTACAAAAAAGCAGGTCACCCCCTTTGCTCCTGCTTTCGGATCAGTTTTTGCCGTCATGACAATGCAGTCGGCTTGCATTCCTCCACTAACCGAGGTCTTCTCCCCATTAATCACGTAGAAATCCCCGTCCTTCAGCGCCCTCGTCTTGAT
Organism: Pseudomonadota bacterium; assembly: GCA_026388315.1. Taxonomy (NCBI): domain Bacteria; kingdom Pseudomonadati; phylum Pseudomonadota; species Pseudomonadota bacterium. Next base: position 13,996 of record JAPLKA010000017.1, read on the forward strand.
AGCACTGGCGTCCGAACCACAATCCGGCTCGGTATTGCCAAAACATGCCAGTTTATTCCCTCTTGCCAGCGACGAGAGCCACTCACTTCTCACTTCCTCGGTTGCCCATTCCATCATCATGGGGATCACCACATGGCTTAGCATCAAGGAAAATGGGGAGTGGTCAACTGCGCAGACCTCCTGGAATGCTATCCCTATGGACACGCAATCCACGGGTCTTCCCCCATACTCATCGGGTGTTGCCATACCAAAAAGGCCCGCCCTTGAAAGTTTTTTCAGTACTTCCGGAGTTGTGTGGTCCAGCTTCGCGCGTTCCTGGGCACCCTCTGACAATTCTGAGCGAGCAAAATCGCGAACACGATTTCGAAAGTTCCTCTGGGCTTCAGTGAAAAAAATCATCTAACGCTCTCCTTATTGCATATACAACTCTTCTTACATCTACTAAATCACACCCGCGAGTTCACCGGGAACAGCGACTTCACCGATAACATCTCGGGCGATGGAAAGCTTAAGTACCTGTCCCCTCCCGGCAATCATCTGAAAAGCAAGCACATCTCTCAGCATCTGTTGGAACGGATGATCGTCACTGTATCCGGAGTGACCATGGATAAGAAGAGAATCCTCTACTATTTCAAATGCCACTTTTGGGCACCACCAGCCGCTCATGGCAGCTTCTTTCGTATTAGGCAAGCCCCGGTCCTTAAGGTATAACCCCCTGTAACATAACCACCGACCAGCCTCCAGAAGGGTAGAGTCCTCAGCGATCTTGCCTGAGATGGCCTGGAACTGTGCTATAGGACGTCCAAAAGCAACTCTTTCCCTCGCGTACAGAACGGCCAATCGTAGGGCAGTCTGGCAGACGCCAACAGACACGAGCGCCGCAAGGATCTGATTCAGGTCGCTGAAGAGGCCGTGCTTTTGATTGATCTCAAGCCCTTCACCTTCCCGGCCAATTCGATAGTAAGCCGGTATACGTACATTGTCGAACACAAGGGAAGCAGGGGTGGAAGAAAGAAGGCCGGTATTTGGGAAGGGGGTTCTTTTGATACCGGGGAGTTCGAGAGGAACCAGAAAAGCAGTAATTCCACCTGCCCCTGTTTCGCCGAGCGTTTTTGCAAAAAGTATGGTGAAATCTGCCTGCATGCCAAAACTCACCGGACATTTCTCACCGTTTATTACGTAATAGTTCCCATCTCTAATCGCCAGCGTCGTTATAATACTTGTGTCAGACCCCGACTCTAACTCCGTCAGGGCAATGCTACCCAACTTTGCGCCCTTGGCAAGGCGAGGCATCCATTCCTCGGCTATCTGTGGCGTGCCACACCCTGCCAGCAGAAGGCTAACCTCATAAAACAACATGGTGAGAAAAGCAAGCGAAGCATTACCTCTGGCTATCTCTTCAACAAGTATCCCGATGTCAACCCAACTACCTGGTTTGCCACCGAAGGTCTCAGGAATTCTCAGGGCGAAAAGCCCTAAATCGCCCATTTTTTCCATCACGTCCTTGGGGATGCATTCCGGTCGGTTCAAATCCTTTTCGGTAATCTCTTTCTGGACGAAATCACTCACAGCCCTTCTGAGATCTTTCTCTTCATCGGAAAACGTGAATTCCATTGCTCCTCACGGACGAGCCATCACCAAAAGACTTGGGAAGCTACAATCTCAATCACTGTCTAACTTATCTACCCTATCTACCCTTGAAGATTGGCTTCCTTTTCTCGTTGAAGGCCGTTATACCCTCAGAGTAATCCTCTGAAGTAGCATTTACAATCGCTGACATGACTTCCAGTTCCGCCGCAAGGGACATATTGATCTGTAAAGCTCTGTTGATCAGACTTTTGGCAATTCTTAGTGCCGCCGGGCTCTTTTCCGCGAGTTGCGACGCAAGCTTGGCGACAAAACTTTCCAGTTCATCGGGAGCGACTGCATAATTCACCAGTCCTATCCGTTGTGCCTCTTTACCAGATATCCTCTTTCCGGTCAGAATGATGTCCTTAGCCATCCGGGGTCCGACAAGCCACGTTGTTCTTTGGGTGCTACCTCCTGGTCCAACCAATCCGTAGTTGATGTGCTGGTCAGCAATCATCGCGCTTTCCGCGGCAACAGCAAGGTCACAGGCAAGCATCAGTTCGTACCCGCCGGCAAAGGCAAAACCGTTCACGCAGGCAATGACGGGCTTGCTAAGATTCTCAATCCGTTCGATTACGGTCTTATTTGCAAAGCGAAAGAATTCTTGCTGAGCCCACAGACTGCTGAGCTCGTCTTTCGCATATTTTAGATCCGCTCCGGCGCAGAATGCTTTTCCTTTGCCTGTAACGACTAACACCCTAACGGCATTGTCTCTTTCGGCTTCATCAAGCGCATGTCCAATTTCTACTACCATTTCTCTGTTCAAAGAATTTGATGCTTCTGGCCGGTTAAAAATTATTTTAGCCACACTATTACTCTTCTCAAAAAGGATGCATTTATATTCCATGTTCAACCCCTTTAGATTGCGTGCTAACGTCGCTCAGTGTATCCATCCGATCGCGGACGATGTACCCTTGTTGGATTGCATGCTCACTAATATTTAAAAACTCCTCTTCCAGTTTTTCGCCCGAAGTATCCGGCGGCAACGAGCTGCTTCAGCAAAGGGCTTGGGCGATATTTTTCGCCTAGCTCCCCATAGAGATACTCCATACCTTTAAGCAGTTGATCCAAGCCAATAAAATCAGCTAATTCCAGCGGGCCCATAGGATGTCCAAATGACAGCTTCGCCATTTTGTCGATATCTTCCGCAGTTGCAATACCTTCCCAGAGTGAATTAAATGCCTCATTGAGAAAGAGGGGAAATGCACGATTGCCCACAAATCCTGGGCAGTCTTTGGCGACATAATATTCCTTCCCTATGGCATGCACCATCTGCTTGGCAACCTCAAGCGTACTCTCGGAAGTATCGAGTCCCTTAATTATCTCAACCCCTTTCATTACTGGCACGGGTGTGGCAAAATGCATACCGATTACTTTGTCAGGTCTCTTTGTCGCCGATGCGATAGCGGTAATACTTATTGTCGATGTATTGGTTGCTAGGATTGCATGTGGAAGTGCAAAGTCGTTAAGCTGCCTAAAGGTGTATTGTTTCAGGTTAAGATCTTCAGGAATGGCCTCGATCACAAAATCCGCATCCTGCACAGCTTCCTTGAGGTCCATGGTTCCTTTGATTCTTGCCACCACTTCAGATGCTTGTTCCTCCGATATTTTTCCTTTCTTTGCCATCATACTCAGGCTTTTTTTGATTGCATCGATACCTCTTTTGAGAAATTTGTCCTCGATTTCCGTTATTGCTATCGGGAACCCAGCCTGCGCAAATACCTGCGCTATACCATTTCCCATAGTTCCCGCACCTAAAACAGCCACTTTCTTGATCTCAATCATCTATAACCTCCATATGGTTTATATATTGTTTCAATTTAAGCAAACTTTCCGTACTGTTTCGCTAATCTAATCTTTAACAAGGATATGTACGGTGCAGCCCTTTGTATCGGTATCCTTGCTGCCACCCATAATCTGTGCTACAGCCACTCGCGGGTTTTTTACCTGCCGCTTTCCAGCTTCACCCCTTAACTGCCATACGAGTTCTACTATCTGCGCAACACCGGATGCTCCAACGGGATGGCCCTTTGCCAGCAAACCTCCACTCGGGTTAACAGGAACCCTACCAGTGAGTTCGGTTTCACCTTCGTCTATGAGGCGACCTCCCTCCCCAAGTGGGCACAGACCAAGCCCTTCGTAGTGGAGTATTTCGCAGATGGTAAAAGCATCGTGGACCTCAACTACATTTACATCCTTGGGTCCTAAGGAGGCCATTTCGTATGCTTTCTTGGCAGCTCTTTGTTCTATCTCAAAACCCGAAAAATCCCTATGGGAATCATAAATTCCGGAAGTGAGTACCGAGGCGACAATTCTGATCGATCTTCCATTAGTCTTTCGAGCATACTTTTCGCTGCAGAGTATCACAGCTGCAGCACCATCACTATTGGGACAGCAGGAGTATAGGTTGATTGGATCGGCAATCATGGGGGAGTTAAGAACTTCTTCAACAGTTAGGAGTTTCTGGAACTGGGCATAGGGGTTCAGGGAACCATTATAATGATTCTTCACCGAGACCTTAGCCATTTGCTCTCTTGTAGTTCCATACTTCTCCATATGCTTCTGGGCAATACATGCGAAAAATCCTGGAAAAATATCACCCAGTTTAGTTTCGAGTTCAGCAGTGCCCACATTGAGGGGGGTACCTTTTGGCATTACAGTTTTTTCAATCCCTGCAACTATGACCATATCATAGTGTCCTCCTGTTATCGCCAACCACCCTTCCCTGAGGGCAGTTGATCCCGAAGCACAGGCATTTTCCATATTTACAACCGGTATCCCACTTATACCCACTTCCCAGAAAGCATTTTGTCCAACACCTGTCTCACCCTGAAGAGCAGCAGCCAAAGCATTTCCGCAATATCCGGCCTCAACCTCTCGCGGTTTCACTCCAGCATCCTTGAGCGCATTGAGGCATGCTTCATAACCGAGGTTTCGCAGGCTTCTGTCGGAATGTTTACCAAAAACCGTCATGCCAACTCCTGTAACAAATACGTCTCTCATAATAGCCTCCTCTATAGTACTTTTCTAAATTTATATCCAATAACCTTTTGCCCCTGTTTGTTCACCATAATTGGCTCCACCACGAGATCAACTTCCTGACCAGGAACAAATGTTCTCGGGTCTGCCCCGGCAAAAAGAGCAAAAACCCTTACATTATTTGCCGGTAAATCCACATAACCATATGCGTAGGGTGGTTTGATACCTGCAGGCGACGGGACCGTGACGACGGTCGTGCTGTAAATGATACCCCGGGTATCAAGTTTTACCTCCTCCATTTCGCCATCCACAAAACACTCCGGGCAAAGAGAGCGTTTTGGGAAAAATGTTCTTCCACAACTCCTGCACCGATTAGCGAGAAGGGCAGCTTTTTCGCCGTTTGCAAGGGGATAGTTAAATAGTCCTGGTTGAACCACTGTTTCAAGATCAAGACCGATTGTGGGATAAGTACGAGAAATAATTATCTCACCTTTTGACACGTCACTCATGGTTTTGCCTCCTTTTATATTAGTCACTTTACAAATACACTTTTTATCTATAAATCTGTTGGCAGCCCTTTTCTGTTGGTACCACCCATTCCTTCTTTCACCTCTTTCATATTCTTTTCTTCCTGCCTGCCCAAAAGGGTTCGCGTAGGATATTTTTGGTCACTTTACCGAAGGCGTTTTTCGGTAGTTCATTCATAAACTCCACACGCTTAGGCTTCTTATAACTGGAGAGCTTATCAGCACAGAATTTGATTACCTCTTCCTGAGTAAATTCATTTCCCGGGTCCCTTACAATTGCGGCGCATACAGATTCACCATATATATCATCCGGGATACCAAACACTGCTACTTCCCTTACGCCGGGATAGCGACTAATAATGTCTTCGATTTCCTTTGGATAGATGTTCTCGGCTCCGCTAATAATCATGTCCTTTATGCGATCAACAATTGTGAAATAACCGTTCCCCTCCAATCTGGCCAGATCCCCGGTATGTATCCAGCCATCCCGGATAGTTGCCTTGTTAGCCTCATCCATCTTGTAATAACCAATCATGCCAAGACCTTCCTGGCGAGAAACGATTTCACCCACCTCGCCTATCTCGACACCCTGTCCGTCTTCATCGACGAACCTCAAATCCGAGTTAAAAAATTCCCTACCGGTAAACTGAGCTTTTCCACCACGGTGGTCTTCTGGTCTAAGCACCGAAACCATTCCTGTTTCGGTCTGTCCGTAAAATTGATAGAAGTCAGCTTTAAATCGCTCCAAACAACCTTCAAGAACGGGGGGGGTGATTGGTGAGGAGCCATACCATATTTTCTTCAAGCTAGACACATTATATTTATTGATAGCAGGGTGGTTAATCAACATCGCCAACTGGGTAGGCACCCACAAAGTCATGGTGATATGATAACGTGCTACAGTATCGAGGACTACTTCAGGATCGAACCCTGCGCCCATGATTACAGCCGTACCCCCTCTGAAAAATGTTGGCTGTATAAGGGCGTGCATGCCTGCAACATGAAAGAAGGGAAGCCCTACTAACGTAATCTCGTTGTCTTCGACATCTCCTTCCACTACCATGCCTGTGTAGATGTTCATAAATGCCGAATGTGATGCCTGCACGCCTTTTGGAGTACCTGTTGTTCCACTGGTATATGTAATACTGAGCGGCCAGTTTGGATCTATACAAATATCTGGTTCAGAAGTTGACTGACCGTCCATTAATTTTCTCAGGCTAAGCCCTGCATCCACGGGTTCACCAGAAATTGCAATAAGACGAGGCATTGCATTAAACCCTGTCCTTACATCTTCAACCATGGCTGCAAATTCCTGCCCAAAAAAAACGATGCTGCTTTCAGAATTGTTGATTGCATAAATCAATTCCTCTCTTTTGTACCTGAAGTTAACCGGTACTATTACCCCACCACATTTGGCAAGGGCGTAAGTAATAATAATCCACTCAAGAGAGTTGAAAGCTAAAACAGCTACCCTGTCTCCCGACTTTAAACCCATCGAAACAAGTCCCCGAGCTAGTTGATTAGCCTGTTGATTCAACTGGAGAAAGGTGAGATACTTGTCTTCCATTATCACAGCCTTCTTGTTTGGAAATCGTTTGGCATTTAACCGGACAATATCACCTATAACCCTCATAAAAGCACCTCCTTAAAATTACGATTTGTTCAATATATAATTATATCAATCGTTCGATTTATTTGTCAAGATAAAATAATGTTAATCGTTCGATTTTTTGTATCATTTCTCTGCATAGAATCCGCGCATAGACACAGACAACTATGTGCATAGACACAAGGCAAACTCAATTGCGTTACTCCTTAGTCAACATATATTTAAGTTTCATTGCATTTAACAATCAATGTTGTATCACCCATCAAGGCCTATGCGAAGTTTGTTAATAGCCAAGATATGACTTTCTTACTAATTCGTTTTTCAAAAGACCCGCGCTTTTGCCATCCAATATTACGCTACCCGTTTCTAGCACATAAGTTCTGTCGGAAACTTCTAATGACATCCTGGCATTCTGTTCAATAAGAAGAATACTGATCCCTTGGTCTTTCAGTGCCCTTACAATTCTAAAGATTTCCGCAACCATCAATGGGGCGAGACCAAGTGACGGTTCATCCATAAGGATGACTTTGGGCTTTGCCATTAAAGCACGACCTATGGCCAACATCTGTTGCTCCCCCCCTGATAGGCTTGCTGCCTGTTGCCGTTTTCTTTCTTTTAGGATGGGGAAAAGTTCAAAGACTCTTTGCAGTTCTTCCTGGACCTTCTTAAAGCCACCATTTGTTATCTGAGGGTAAGCGCCTAACATCATATTGTCAACTACCGACATGGTTCCAAATAATCTCCTGCCTTCGGGAATAACAGCTATACCTAATCTTACCATTTGGCTTAATGGTAATGTAGTGATGGAGCGACCTTCAAAATGTACGTCTCCAGAGCGTTTGGGGACCATTCCAGTAATAGCCTTAATCAGGGTTGATTTGCCTGAGCCATTCGCTCCAATAATCGCTACTATTTCCCTATTATTGACCGAAATTGAGACGTTTTTTAAGGCTTGAATATTCCCATAATAAACATCAACTTTTCTTACTTCAATCAAACACTTTCCTCCGTTCCCAAGTAGGCTTCAATAACTTCCGGCGATTGTTGTATTTCTCTCGGTGTTCCTTCCGCTATCTTGACCCCAAAATTTAGAACCAGGATCTCGTCGCAAATTTCCATCAGGAATTTCATTCTGTGTTCAATAATAAAAATACTAATGCCAGTGTCTCGAATCTTAAAAAGCATGTCGCGGAAAATATTTATCTCTTGATCGTTCAATCCTGATGCCGGCTCGTCAAGGAGAAGTAATTTTGGATTCATTGCCAAAGCTCGAGCAACCTCAAGGTGCCGCTGCTCCCCGAGCGGTAGCTCATTTGCAATCCTATCGGATTTTTTATCGAGGGCCATTGCTGCCAGGTATTCCATACTGGCATCGCGTATTCTTTTCCTTTCATTTGCAGCTTTTCGAGTGTTAAAGCTACAAGCAAGAAGTTCTGCGTTTGTTCGGTGATGGTAACCGAGCATAACATTTTCCAGTACAGTAAAACTCTTGAATAGCTGCGGTTGCTGGAATGTTCTTGATATGCCAAAAACAGCAATTACTTCAGGTGATTTTCCTGTGATATCTCTGTCATCAAAGAATATTCTTCCCTTGTCCGGACAAAAAACCCCAGAAATCAGATTGAAGAGTGTCGTTTTGCCTGCACCATTAGGGCCTATAAGACCTTTCACGATACCCTCGTTCAAGCCGAAGTTTACCTCCGATAGAACCGTTAGCCCATCAAAGTGTTTCGTAACATTGCTCGCTTTAAGCATCACTTAATCAGCCTCCCCCAGACGATATGCAAGAAAATCTTCTGTCTCCCGTTCCACATACAACACTTAAGATATCTGGAGAAGCCTTGGAGTCCTTGTAGCACTCCGTTGGGGAAAAACATCATGATCACTACCAGGGAAACACCATAAATGACCAATCTATATTCGTCGAATCCCCTGATATACTCGGAAAGGAAAAGAATACCCGCCACCCCGTAGAGCGCCCCCCAGATACTCCCAATCCCCCCAAAAGCTACCATCAGGATGAATTCAAAGGCAAAACCCAAGCTTGCTATTTGGGGCGTTATAAAGGTCATATAGTGCGCATAAAGGCTTCCTGAGATAGCGGCGTACACAGAGCTTAGTACAAAGATTTGTGCCTTGTAATTGGTTGCCCTAATCCCCAAGATTCTAGCCACATCTTCACCCTCCTTAATAGCTCTGAGGTTTCTGCCTATCTTTGAATTCACCAAGTTAAGGGAAAATATAATGATGCAAATAAGAATAATCCAACATAAATAGTATATTTTAAGCTCACTATCAAAAACAAGCCCGCCCAAAGAGAAGAAAGGTATGCCAGACAAACCCTGATCTCCGCCAGTTATAAAGGAAAGCTCCTTAATGAGTACTTCAACGATTACAAGAACGCTCAGTGTGACGATGGCCAGATAATGTCCCTTGAACCTCAGCACGACTATCCCTATCAAATAAGCAATTATCCCAACTGACATCGAAGACAAAAACAAAGCAAGAGATGGAGGTAAACACCACTTCGTCGTCAGGATGGCCGAAAGATATGCACCGATAGCAAAAAATGCCGCGTGAGCAAGAGATATTTGGCCGGCGTATCCCACCAATAAACACATGCCAATGGCTGTTACTGAATAAATTGCCACAGAAATCATTATATTTATGTAGAAACCCGACCCAATTACAACCGGCAGGATCATGACGATGATTAATAAGAGCAGGATCCCAACGTTTCTGTGCAAAAAATTAGTCATGTTCCACCGAACCCAATGCTTGGAAGGATTTCTTACCCATGAGCCCCCTGGGTCTGAACAAAAGAATATTAATAATCACCAGGAAAGTGATCAACTCCTTATACCCGGAAGACAAATAGGTTGCGGCAAAGGACTCCAGCAAGCCAATTATAAGCCCTCCCAAGACAGCTCCAATGATACTGCCCATTCCACCAAATAATGCTGCAGAGAACCCCTTTAGAGCCAAAAGCATCCCGCCACTATAGTCCATCATCGCGATAGGCGTTATCAGGATTCCAGCCATGGCTCCGAAAACAGCACTGAAAACAAAGGAAAGGAGAACCATTCTGTTCACCTTTATCCCCATGATGCTGGCAGCAAGCGGGTCAATTGCGCACGCTTGCATTGCCTTACCATAGATTGATTTCTTGAAAAATATCGCTAACATCATAAATATGATAATCGTTGTAAAGATTACACATAGGCCCTGGGGCAGCATGGACGCTCCCCCTACCATTATCGGATCTTGCCCAAAAAAAGCAGGATAGCTATGAAGGTTCTTATCCCAGACGTGCATGGCTATCCCACTAATGGTGGACGATATTCCAAGGGTTATGATCAGGGTAGTCACCAAAGGAACTTTCCTTTTCTCCCGGTACATAACCCATTTCAGTAATACCCCGATCCCACCCACAATAAGGACAGTAAGTAAGAAGGACAAGAAAAGCGGTTGCTTAAAATCTCCATAGAGCGTTGCCATGATCATTCCGCCAAGCATCACAAATTCACCCTGGGCAAAGTTTATTATCTTTGTTGAACTGTAAATAAGAGCAATTCCAACCGCCATGAACGCATACATGCCTCCGGACGTTAATCCTGAAAATGTGGCTTGGAGCATTTCAACCATTTGTTCTATCCCCTTTCCCCGAAAAAATCGTTTTCTATTTAGCTACTTCCCATTTACCCCAGACCACTTATATACGATTTCCCATTTACCCCGTACCACCCTATATACGATGACGCTCCCATGATCAGGGCTATGATTCGTACTTGAGTAGTTGAAAATGCCGCCAACGCCGATATAGTTGGTCGTTTTTTCAATCGCATCTCTGATTTTGTTTTTATCCGGCCCCGCCTTCTCCAAAGCAGCTACTAAAATATGAATAGCATCATAGGCATTGGCGCCAAACATGATCGGTTTCTGCCCATACTTCTTAAGAAAGTCGCTTTGATACCTTACTATAACAGGTTTCTGCCTGTCGCCATCGGGTAGAGATGCAGCATCTATAAATTTATAAGTAACTCCCGTATGACCCTCTATAGTTCCTTCCGCATCCTTAAGGAAAGCATCTTGAACACAACCCATACTTCTCATAACCGGAATGGAAAGCCCGACCTGCTTGATGTTGCGGCTGAGAATTACCGATGGTCTAAGGTGTGTGAATTCAAATAACGCCTGCGCTCCGCTGTTTCTGACTTTTGCAACTGTAGGTGTCATATCATTATCCATGGTGCCAACCTTCTCTTTCACAACTATCTCAATTCCCATCCCGGGTGCAGTTTTTTCAATTGCCTCCAATCCAGCTTCTCCATACCCGTCTTGGGATGTAATCACGGCTATCTTTGTAAGACCCTTTGCTTTAAAATATTGCAGAGATTTTTCTACGGTCTCCACATCTGAGATTGGTGTTTTAAAAACATACTTTCTGATAGGCACCACAACTTTTGAGGTCAAAGTTGGCATTATCGTTGGTATTTTGTTTTGTTCCGCTATGTTCACCGCTGCTGTAGCCTCAACACTTGTGGTCGGGCCCACAATGGCAAGCACTCTATCCTTCTTTATCAGTCTGTTGAACACCTGAACCGTCACATCAGGTTTGTTCTCTGTATCATAATATACAACCTCAACGAGATTACCATTGATGCCACCCTTGGCATTGACCTGATCGACTACCATCATAACGGTTTTCTTACCAACCTCACCCATGTAGGCAGCAGGACCTGACAAGGGCCCACACCAGCCGATTTTGTAAGGCTCTTTTCCAAATGCAGAAAAGGAAATCGTCAGAAGAAATAGAACTATCAAAACCGATTTTAAAACACTGTGCTTTTTCATTAATAACCCCCTATATAAATTTATTTTTGCAATCTACGAAAACCAAACAGCATACTAGGTTTCCTGACTCTTTATGTCGGCACTAGCAGTTTAGCAAGTTCACTCATATCTTTCTTTTTCTCAAGTTCGCTAATAAATTCAACAATACGAGAAATATTGGTTTCAGAAAAAACCCTATCGGAATATTTCGTGCATTTTATAAACTTGTTTACACATTCATCCATTGTTATGGGGTTTTTAGGATTTCCTTTTGGAAATTGCGTTTTCCTTAACAGCTCCTTACCCTCCTTAGTCTTCAGTATCATAACGGTTGAACCTATGACTAAATCCGTCTGACAACTGTTGTCAATGACAGGCGTGATACGTTTTGCAATACTGAGAATTTTTTCATCTGTGATTGCATCCTCCTTTAGTTCATCAATAAAGAAATCCCTTTTTACTAGAGAAGCTGCTACAGCGAATGGCATACTGAACTGTGCATCCACTGATGTTTTGGGATGTCGTTTCTGATCCAATGGATGGCAGACAAGAGCATACACAGACTCGTTCACTTTTATTGTGATTTGATCAATATCGTCAGGGCTAATCCCATCATCTTTGACGAAACCCAGAGCCAAATCAATAGCCTCGTGATTGGCACGACAGGCACTATACATCTTTATGGAGATTTCTGTCCCTTTAAATGCTTTCCCCAAATCATTTGTAAGGGCATCGATGTTTGGGTTGGGTTCATAAGCATTGTAAAATCCATATTTTCCTTGGAGCACATTCTTTGAACCGGTTATTCCAGCCTGTGCCAATAAAACAGCCTCTATTGCTAATTTAGCCACGATCCCCTGCTGCAGGTAATGAGTCATAGCGCCATCGAAAGCGCTCTGTGCATCTCCAACCATGTGTGTAAAGGCTATCCCCATGGCATTTGACAACTTTTCTTCATCCAAACCCAATATCCGGCCCACCGCTCCGGTGGCTGGAAATATTTTAAACAAATTGTACCGTCCTGATTGGATTGGGCCCAGCCTGTTCGCTAAGGCCATTCTTATTTTCATATCTTGGCCTAAAGCAACAGCGGTAACGAAATCCATTCCGTTCACATTTCCTCTTCGCTCTGCAACAGCCAAACAGGCCGGAACTATAGAAGCACTGGGGTGAAGCGGAAATTGATCGAAAACGTCCGCAATCTCCAGCGCCCTCGCCATGGTACCATTAGCCAATGCCGCCAGGTGACATGGCACTTTATTACCAAAGACTGCAATTGTGCTTTCTTGCCTCCCCCCCCATTCCTCTATAGGTGCTAAAAGTAATTGGCAACCTTTCACCGAAGAACCTGCAATGGTGACGCCTATCGTATCTAAAATACTCTTTTTGGCTGCTGTTACAGCATCACTGGGCAAATCTTTGTATGAAACATCCAGTAAATTCCTTACTAAGGTTGCCATGATATCCATAATTCTTTTCCTCCTTATTGTCACTTCATACTGTTCGACTAAATTGAGTCATCACACTTTTTTGTATTACAGCCTTTTATATGCAAATTGTTTGGCATTGAGCTTAACAATATCTCTCATGAACCTTGTAGAAAATCTCACCAACTTTATCTGCATGATATTAATCTATAGCAAACGTTCGATTTATTTGTCAAGAAAAAAATGTTACGGTCGTGGATTTTTTCGGTAATTCTTTAATTTCAGTATGTTAAGCATCTCCTCAGCACCGTATTACGATTGATAGGCCGTACGATCAGCTACGAGTGATCAAACAGATCGGGATAGTGAAATTGATATATCCTTTTACGGTTTTTTTGGTCATCACATTATGCCTTATTCTGTTTATTAAAATAATTTAATTTTTTTCTTGACAAATAAAACGAACGTTTGCTATTAATTTAAAATAAATTAATATCGAACGTTTGCTATTAATTTAAAATACTTTAATAAAGGAGGTGGGGTTGGCTTTAATATCTAAGAACAAAATTAAAAAGGAGGCAAGAATGAAGAAAGTTATCGTTGTAATGCTTGCTCTGTTTCTTGCGATTCCTGCAATTACATATGCAGGGAGCGTAACAAGCAAG
>JAPLKA010000018.1 GCA_026388315.1 Pseudomonadota bacterium
CTGCAATCCCCAGGCTCTTGTAAGTCGGGAGATCAAGGACGTTGATAGTTTTGAATTGCTCTATATCAATGCCTGATATCCTGCTCATCGGGGCATTAGCATACTCTATAAAACCTTCCCCATTGACGATATAAACACCGAACGGCGCATTTTCAACGATGGAACGGGTAGTCCTGTATGCCTGTTCTATTGCCAGCTCAGCCTCTTTGCGGCTTGTAATATCCACTATGGTGCCTTCGTAATGGTTTAACTTACCGAGCTTGTCAAACATAGCCCGGGCGCTTATAGAAATCCAGCATTTATCTCCACCCTTACGATATACCTCAACCTCAAATGCCCTTACAAAACCATGTTCCTCAAGCAGCCTCCTGTATCTCGTCCGTTCTTCAGAAATTACATAGTGATGCTTTGCAATATCGGTGAAGGTTTTTATCATCTGGTCAGGTGAATCAAATCCCATCATACCGGCAAGGGCAGGATTGACACTGATGAACCGCCCATCAGGTGTGGTCTGAAACATACCCTCCACAGCATTTTCGAAGATACCCCTGTATTTTTCTTCACTCTCCAGAATGCGCGCTTCTGCATTTTTCCGCTTGGTAACATCACGGATGGATTCCATGGCGCCGGTTACATTACCCTTAGAATCAAAGAGTTTTGAGGCAGATGCCCACAGATATGCGCCTTTACCGGCATACATGCCTGGAATAAAGACCTCCACAAAGTAAGTATTCCCGATCTTGTGCACAAAATCGTACTTTTCCTCAATCTCAACATCTGTTTCAAATAATAAATCAATGAGTATGGGTCTTTTTTCACCGTAGAAAGGGACTGCATAGGCATAATCACTCTTGCCGAGCATCTCCTCTTTTGGCACCCCTGTCATCTCCTCAATTGCCCTGTTCCATGCAACCACCCTTTTATCACGGTCAATCACAAGGGTTGCATCGGGGAGAAAATCGATGATATCGAAAAGTTGTTTATGCGCTAAACGTAATTCTTCATCAGCGTTTTTTCGCTCCGTGATGTTCTCAACAATGCCCTCAAAGTAGAGAATTTTCCCTTGCTCGTCACGCACTGCACGGGTGTTGGTGGCAACCCAGATGGTGCTTCCATCCTTACAGCGGACCTCTGCTTCAAAACCTTTTATTTCACCGGATTCCTCAAGCATTTTCTTGTATCTCGTGCGGTCGTCAGGGTTAGCATAATACTGCTTTGCTATGTCATTAATAGTTGCAATCATCTCCTCCGGAGAATCATAGCCAAGCATTCTTACAAGAGCGTTATTCACTTTGACGAAACGTCCTTCAGGGATGCTCTGAAAAATGCCTTCTACAGAGTTTTCGAAGATGGAGCGGTATTTTCCCTCGCTCTCCAGCAGCGCCTCCTCCGCCCACTTGCGCTCGGTGATGTCGCGAACAATAGCCTGAATGTAGTATTTACCCATATTGCTGAAGACGTTCAGGCCGACCTCTGCATCAAATAGAGTCCCATCGTAACGACTGTGCTTCCATTCAAAGAACTGCGGCTGACCTCTGAGCGCCGCCTCGATCTTCTCCTGTGCTTTCTCCATGGATTTCCTTCCATCAGGTTGAACTTCCGGGGAGAACCGGTAAGGAGGCTGCCCGATGATCTGTTCCCTGGTACAACCAAACATCTCCAAGGTCTTTGGGTTGCAGTCAATAAAGATATCCTGATCCATCAAGAAAAAAGAATCGTTGGCAGACTCGAAAAGGGTCCGGAATTTGGATTCGCTCTCCCTTAGCGCCTCCTCCGCCCGCATAAAGTTAGTGATGTCGTAGTCAGAACCACGGTAGCCGAGAAGTCTGCCGTTATCATCCAGGACAGGTGTGCCGTTAATTGAGACCCACACCTCCCTGCCATCCTTTGTTACAACCGCATTACGAAGTTCACGGAAAAGTTCTTTGCGCTTAAACACCTCGAAGGCTGTCTGTCTGAAAGCGTCCCGTCCTTCTTCCGGACAGAGGTCGTAGAAGTGCATCTTTCCTGTAAGCTCCTCAGGGGTGTATCCCGTGATTAGTTCACAATTCGGGCTGACATAGGTATAAAGCCCATCGGCATCAACTTCCCATATCATCTCTCTGGATTGTTCAGCTATCTGGCTAAACCGTTCTTTTTGTTCCCTGTCATCTTTCATAACAATAACCTCGTATCTAAAAACCCGTTACTCGTATCTCGTGAAGCGTATCTCGTAACCGGAAAAAAGGATTCAAGTGAAAACAAATCCACAATCCGAAATCCGAAATCACTCAAAACTAAATTGTTTCTCCCGAAACAATTTAAGGCACGCCTCCACCACCCCAGCATCATATAACACGCCTGCATTTTTCTCAATCTCTTCCAGCGCCACGTCTATCCCGAAGCCGGGTCTGTAGGGACGGTGGGAGGCGATGGCTTCAACCACATCAGCAACAGAGATAATTTTTGCCTCAAGGAGGATATGATCACCTTTTAACTGTTGGGGATAGCCTGAGCCATCCAACCGTTCATGGTGCTGGAGGACTATCTCTGCTATGGGGTAAGGTAGCTCAACATCTTTTAATATGTCATAGCCTGTTTGAGCGTGAATCTTAATGAGGCTGAATTCCATATCTGAAAGTTTGCCGGGCTTACTTAAAATTTCAGCGGGTATCGATATTTTTCCGATATCATGGATGATGCCTGCCATGCGGATAGTGTCTACTGTATCGTTTGAGAGCCCCATCTCCTGTGCAATGGTGCGTGCAAGGCTTGATACCTTCCTCTGGTGACCTGCGGTATAGGGGTCTCGTGTCTCTACTGTTAAAGACATAGCCTGAATAGTGCCTGATAAGCTCTTCCTCAGCTTCTCCAGGGTCTGTTTTAGTTCTTCTTCGGCAAGTTTGCGGGGGGAAATGTTTTCTATTGTGCCTTCATAGTAACGTACCTTACCTGCTTCATCTTTGACAACACGGGCGTTGATTGAAGCCCAGATTATGCTTCCGTCTTTTTTATAGTGTTGTGTCTCAAACCCCTGAATGATGCCCTGTTCTTCGAGAATCTTTTTATACCTTACCCTGTCTTCGGGGTTAACATATCCCTGTTTTGATAAGTCGGTAACCCCTTTCATTAACTCTTCCGGTGAATCATATCCTATCATCCTCGCAAGGGCAGGGTTGACACTTATATATTGTCCTTCCGGTGAGGTCTGGAAAATGCCTTCTACAGAGTTTTCGAAGATGGAGCGGTATTTTTGTTCGGCCTGGCGGAGGAATTCTTCTGCCTGTTTTCGCTCGGTTAGGTCCTCAATATGGACGATAATCAGATCCGGAGGAATGAAACCATAACTTACGGACAGGAATCTACCCGGTGCGAAGTCCCGGGAAATGAGTTCCTGTCTCACAATGGATTGTTCCTGGAAACAGAGATTCATGTTACCAAGGACCTGCGGTCTGTTTCTATACATTTCCACAGCGCTGTTTCCGAGAAAGTCGCGGACTTTGCCGTTGGTGATTTGAATCGCGGCGCGGTTAAAATCTACAAGAATGAAGTCGTTTTCCTTTTTCTGCCAGGTGAAGGTCGGGATAGGACTTTCCTGATACAGGTTTTTAAAACGTCCTTCGCTTAGCCGGATCGTCTCCTCCGCCTGTTTCTGTGCTGTCACATCTTCATAGACAGCGACAATCTCACCGGAAGGAGGCTTGTATACATAGTTGTCCCTCCATCCAATTATCCGGTTATCTTTATAAAAAGAAATAGGGTAGTGTTCCGGGTTTCCTGTTTTCCATACTCTCATGAACACATCGAGGAGACCGAATTCGGTAACACCAGGGAAGGCTTCGGTAACCTTTTTTCCGATGATGTCCTCTCTTTTTATATTTTCAATCGTTTCGGCTCCTTTGTTGAAATCCTTGAAGATAAAATTATTTCCATCCTTTATCGCCTCGTAGACTGCAACACCAACATTCACATTCTCGAACAGTTCTTTGTATCTGACCTCAGTTTCCCTCAATTGCCTTTCATTCGCCAGAAGCTCCTTTGTTTTTCTGTACCTGAGTTCTTTCTGTAAGAGCAGGGGCGTTATTGTCATACACACGAACAAAAGGAAGGAAATAACAAATATCCCGATGAAATACCCCTTTTCTGATTTGAGTATTGCCCCTTTTTCCTCACCTACGATTATTGTCCATCCTATACCTCTTATGGGTGAAAAAGCTAATATGTTTTCCTTTGCTCCCTTTAAGCGATCGGGGATTTCAAAGGTATTCTTACCATCACGGATAGTTTTCTGTATGAGTGAAAACTGAGGGTATTTCGTAATCTCTTTTTCATACTCAACGGTGTTGCTATAGATGATGTTCCCTTCCTGGTCGAGGAGGGTGATACTCTTTTTGGGGTCTAATGTGTTTGCCTTGACGAGGGTGGTGAGGAAGGCGGTGCGCTGGGCGCTACTCAGTATCCCGATGACTTTACCTTTTTTATCAAATACCGGGACAGATACGGCAATAGCGAGACCTTTTCCCAGGACAACCAAACGGTAGGCAGAAAAAATATACGGTCTCCAGTTCCTGCTTACCCCTTTATACCAGTCACGGTGGGCCAGGTTCTTACCAAATCCCTCTCTGCTCACCGGGTAGTTTGCCCAGAGGGTTCCATATTGGTCGGTAAGGAAGGGTGTATCAATTTCAGTATGATGCTCACTTAAGGATTTCAGGCGAGTGATGGCTTGGTTAAATGCCTTTTTCTGTATTGCATCTACAAAGGCGGGGCGGCTTGCGTAGGATTCCAGAATACCGATAGCCACTTTTTGATGTTCATAAATAAGCGTGGAGAGAATATTTGCTGTTGACTTGTTTTCGTTGATTGTATGGTGAAGCGTGCTTCTATAATGTTGATATGCAATGACGGAGGCGGCTCCTAAAACCAGAAGAAAGATAATGGCAACAGTAAGTGGAAACGAACGGGGACTGATAAAGACAGAAAACACACCGGAATCCTTCTTCATAATAACCCTCCCTTATGTATTCAATTATAAAGGATGTTGTCTGATTGTCAATGATTATTACCGGCTGACGTGATGGGATATTCACAGATTGCGAAAAGCTGTTCAATGTTCAATGTTCAATGTTTTTTGATTGCGATTCACTATTCACTATTCACTGAAGTAAGAGTGACTTGAACGAGTCTGTTTCAATATTGACGGCCTGTTGCCCAAACATACATACAACCAATAAGATTGGAATATGAGCAGGAAGAACTTTTCGCGAGTCGCGCCTTCGAGCATTTTTGGGTACCCACTCGGCAAGAATAAACGTCCCGAAGGGCAATTCGCATGTCTGAGTCCCGGTATTTTGGGACGA
>JAPLKA010000019.1 GCA_026388315.1 Pseudomonadota bacterium
ACCACACAGATGTACCTGGGGAAAATCACCGATACGGAAGCAATAAGATGGATGGATGTGCTGCACGGTAATTAATGCATCTAACTGACCTTTGGGGAATCATTTTATTTTAGACGCCGGCCATAATCCAACATCAGGATTACCACTTGCTATACGTAGCAAAACCTGCTTTTTCTCTTAATATTAGTTATTTATACCTGTTTTCCTTTTGTCTGTTTTCTCTCTCTTTCACAATACCTTCTTCTTGTAAATATAGTATATGATCATCCGCCGCATTCAGTCTTTTTTGGAGTAACCATCCATCTCTGCTTCTGCCTGGCTCCACTGCATGACCACCTCGATTGCGTTATAGCAGTCCGCTGTACTTTCAGGTTTTATACTCTACGATATCGCCGGGTCGTGGTAATGTGGCTATGCATAAGCATAAATTACCCTGGCATGGAAAGGTTATTGCAATTCAACCGAGAATAAGGCTTACCCGTTCTTTTGATCAAAGAAGCCATGCCTATCTTGGATATACATTATTGATAGATGGCATTATCGGAGAAGAGACGGGAAAGTTCCTTGTCGGTATCGGTAAAGCAGCACACGGAAAAATTACAGTTCCGATCAGGTGATGTTGTATCAGGTGAATCAGAGCCTGTTGAAGATAATAGGAAAGAGCCTGTTGAATTTTATAAGACTGTAAAACTGAAAGTCTTCAAATGTGGGTCAGAAATACAAGCATCTGTTCCGCCATTTACGGGTATCCCACCATTATTAGATGTCTATAGGGAAAGGGGTCACCGTCGCCTTGATTCAAGAGCGTATCAAGCACACTGTATAACATGTATCTGGGGTTGTGATATGCCGGTAGAGATAATTATTGACCAGTGGAAGCCGGATAAGGTGAAATACCGTTTTGAGGCGTTCTGTTATGGTCCTAAAAGCTGTAGCTTCTATAAATCAGGGAAAGTAAGGACAGTACCGGGAAGGAGAGGAATGGTCTGGGTAGAGGAAGATTGGATAGACAATGATGAGGCAGAGCATAGAGGAGAGGATGAGTGAGGGAAGGATCTGAAAGAGATTGAGGATGATTCCTTCCTGTAACAGCGTTTTGGCGCCTGCATCAAACACGCACCAACTGGCATTTTCGACAGTCTCATCTGAAAATCATTACGTTTTTTCAATAATAGACCATTTTGAAAAAACATAGGAAAAAATCAGTTTGTTCCTGAAATTCACAGTCTTGAAAAAAGTGGAGTTATAGTTATGTATCTGATAGAATCGTGTATCAATACCTTACTGCTTAATCGCTCAATGCATCACGTAATTTGCACACAACACGCTTTTCAAGCTGCTGAACCCTCTGACGGGTAAGACCCAGTTTTTTACCGGCTTCCTGAAGTGTCACGGCCGGTTCGCCATTTAAACCAAACCTCATCATAACTATGTTCCTTTCCCTTTCGGAAAGTCCTGACATGGCCTTACTGACTTTGATCCGGGCATTCCTCTGCTCTTCCTTTGATATGAGAATATCCAGCGCATCATCCTGCACACCATCCCCATAGTCATGGATATTTTCAATATCGACGTAGGGACTGTATATAGAGCAGTTGTTTCTTGTCTCCATAAGGTTATTCAGTGATTTCAACGATACTCCTATCATAGACGAGACCTCCTCTATTGTGGGTTCTCTTCCTTTCTGACTGACAAAACTGTTGGCAGCCTTGTTTAACCGTCGTGCTCTATCCCATACATAAACAGGTTTCTTAACCACACCAGACTGTACATATGATGCCCTTACAATCTTCTGCAATACATGGTACGTTGCATACGTCGCAAAGCCTGCATTTTTTTCGAGGTCAAACTTTTCAGCGGCAGTTAAGAGTCCTATGTTTCCTTCACCGATAAGATCAGACAACTGGTTATTCCTGTTTGAAAACTTTTTTGCAATACTTACAACAAGCTTCAGGTTTGATTCGATAACCCTCTTTTTTGCTTCAACATCTCCCGTACCTGCCTTCTTCAGTAGTTCTGTCTCCTCATCACGCGAAAGATGCCGGGTTTTCCTGACATCCTTTATATACAGGGAATAGGTATTTACTTCGTCGTTATAACCGTACGATTCACCGTTAGAATCCTCATGACTGCATGCTGCATATCCTTTGTGTTCCATTGCCATCACCTCTATACTTCTAATAGGCAATAATTGTGCCAATGGGTATGAATAGTTAATATACAGTTATATCAACTAATTAATAATTATAATGGGTCTTTGCAAGAAGGTGACTGGTGCCAATTGCAGTATGTGTATGCCAACTAAGTTTGCTGTATGAAAAGGTTTCTGTCCGGTACTTACGGTCTGGTTAAAGGTAATTCTATGTTGCTGTGTCTCAGCGACGATTTTTGATATTGTTATTGTGTAAATGTTTGTTCAAACTCCCCGGGCAACTTGAAATTGTATTATCATCATTGAAAAGACATTATGACCTGCATTAGAACGTGCTTATTTTTCCTTACACATGAGCGTATCCTTATAATATACTATATCAGGCTGGTACCGGCACCCCCCCTTCCCCCAAGAAGAAATGCCACCCGGCTCGCCACGGTATCTGTAAGGGTATTGTGGCCCCCCTCTTTTTCAGCTTTCAATTCAGACTATGATCTCAAAAGTGTATGTAACAGGCTCGTCAATTATCGCCATAAATCCTTCTGAGGACTGTGAGCTCTTATAATGAAAGACTGCTTTGGGCATTTCCTGTTTCATTTCCCGTGAATGTCCAACACCTGAAAGATCGGCAAGCACGCTGTTCGGTTCGGTAATCACAGAGCCGGAAAGAGAAATCTTTATGTCTGCTTCAGGAGCAAAGGGACGTACGGAACTCTTCTCATTAGATGGTCTGACCTTTCTGGAATCATCCGGTCTGTTATTGGTAATATTCTGGGGAGTGTGTTGTGACTTTTCTGAAAGGATTACGCTGTTTATAATACCAGAATAATAAAAAGGGTCGATACCCGTGATCATATCGGTATATTACCATGATTGAGCGGTATAATCTATCCCTTACATCAGCTATTAAATACAGGAGCATGTCCTGAATCTTTGCTGATTTAATATATATATCCAAGGATAATTCCCATAACCCATACAATCTGTAGAGTACAACCACATCTTCTGAAATAGAATTACCGGCAAATTTTTACTTCTGTATCAAGTCCTTAAAATTACATACCCCACAAACTACCTGCAATCTTTTACCGCTAACAACAAACCTCTTTTTCACCCCTTTTCTTGCCACTCTGCAAACCCTTACCTATAGCCATTGTGCTGATTGTGAAAATTAGAGCATATGTAACATCAGGATATTGTAAAGATAAATATACGCGGAGCCATGACTGGTTTTCCAGGAGACATAATATCATAATACCTTTAATTTCAATGATATTTTGTAAAGCCTGTATAATAGGGAATCTGGTATAGAACATTGATATTCCAAGGTGTTAAAGACCTGCTTCTATCGCTTTTAAACAACTTATGAACAGGTAATGTTGAAAAGTATTAGAGAAGGCGGTGATATTATTTGAGAAATGGAGTTGATAGAGAAAGCGGCCAAAAATTATGCGAAGATCCTTGAAGAGGAACAGACCAATGTTATACGGGTATGATATCTATTCAGGCAACCATGACATCCCTTTTGAGCTTGTGCTTTTCTTGTTTTGTTTTTAACCCTTTTGTAATGAACTCTCTTTGTTCTTCATAGCTCATATGGCTCATTTCTTTACTTAATGTATCCCGTATTTCTCTCATCATTTTAACTGCATCAAACTTCTTCTCACTCTTCATGCTCGACCACCTCCCGTGGACTTCGTATCTCCATTATGGGGTAACCGTTTTTAAGATTTACAGAATTATATCCATGGATTCTCTGGAGATTCACAATATGTTTAAAATTCCAGCTTACCAGTATATCAGCGCTGTTAATGGTTGCAATGGCGATATGCTCGGCATCAACGAGTTTCCCTTCATTTATTACCCCTTCAGCTATATACCTTTTTGCAAGGCTGACCGCTTCTTCGTTTAACTCAACATGTGCTATGCTTTCTTCAGGAATACTTTTCAATACTGCACGAACCTTTTGAGGGGCGTTCCGTATTTCAAGAATTGTCAATTCCGATACCATCGCAATCATTTCCCCTTTCTTGAATTTGTTTATGAGAAGGTTAGAGGTTTCCTTAAACTCATCATCAAGGCATCCGCCGATTACGCTTGTATCAATATATATCTTCAGTTTTCTCAGCATATGAATATTCCTTTATTATAGCATGAACTGCCATAATATTTACGACAAAAAATCTCCTTGCGATATTATCTGTCGATTTAATCCTTCTCCCATCGCGAACCTTTCTTTTTATATCCACGCTTTTTCAATTCTTCTCTTGCCTTCTCCCTGATCTCAAGAGGCACCTTGAAATTGAACCTGTTATCGGGAAGAACACCTTGATTGTCCTGTCCGAAATCATCGGCAAGCATAATGATGTATCTGTCCGGGATTGTATCAATAGGTTGGCCTTTGTATTTGCCGAAAGGCATAACAGATGGGTTAGCGGAAGGCTCGGAAGGTCTATCAGTTCTTTTCAGTTTGTAGATTTTCATGGGGCATATCGCCTTTGGTCGTTTACATCCCTTCTGTTGGCTTGCAGTTTGAGTTTTCAAAAAATGTAAAAACTACGATTTTGCATCCCCCCTGAGTACAGACCGGCGTTGTTCCATCGGAGGGACAATATTTCCCTCTCTTAATCCTCTCATGATACGTCACGTTAAGATTCGCAACATTCTTTTCATCCAAAAATAACGTTCCTCAGTGTTTCTTACTGTTCTGTCACAAGAGAAGTAATACACCCATAGAACATACGAAAGGAGAAAACAGACATGAAGAGAATAATGAAGAGAATTGCTTATAGGTTTTCGGTAGACAATGAACGGCACAAGGAACTGATCGACTTTCTCGAAGATTTTCCCCGATCGGAACGGGGAAAAGTAATAATCGATGCGATCAGGTCATACATGAAAAAGTTTCCTCAGGCTGAAACTGAAACAAGCGTCAGTAGCCCCTCAGGAAAGAATGTGAACACCGGAAAAATAGACATCGGGAAAATGCTCGGCGGCATTGTCAGAAACGACCCGGCAAATTATTAATACAATATAAAAATCTAAAATCCGGTCTATTCGAACACTCAATTCGGTTTTATCCGAACACTCAATCCGGTTTTATCCGAACGGAGTTTCAGTAATCCTTTCCCTGCCGTCACTACATTATAAAAGTGTTCGACCTAAGTCAAGCCTGAATGTATTTTTCGCATAGATTCTTCTCCTGGTGTCAGTATAATTTTATGGGCATTATGGATGACCCTGTCGCATATGGCGTCTGCAAGGGTCGGGTCTCCTATGATATCGTGCCATGTATCGATGGGGAACTGACTTGCAATAACAGTAGACCGTACACCGTGTCTGTCTTCCACAATCTCAAGGATGTCTCTCCTTTCAGCATCTGTAAAGGGGTTAATACCCCAGTCGTCAATTATGAGCAATCTCATCCTCTGGATCCGTTCGAGGAGTTTTCCGAAGCTCCCGTCGGCCCTCGCAATCCTGAGCTCCTGTGCCAGTCGCGGCAGTCTCACATAGAGGGTGCGCATCCCCTGCCTTATGGCGCTATTCCCCAGGGCACAGGCAAGAAAAGTTTTTCCGGCACCGGTAGGCCCGATAATAATAATGTTCTGATGGCTCCTTATCCATTCGTTCTGGATGAACTTAAGCATTGTGCCCTTGTTGAGTCCCCGCCTGGTCTTGAAGTCGATATCTTCAAAACAGGCATTGGGGTGCCTGAAACGGGCATGGGCGAGAAGAGTCTTTATTTGTCTGTTTTCCCTGTAAAGTTTTTCTTTATCAGCAAGAAAACCAAACCTTTCTTCGAAGCTTAGGTCCCGGTATGCGGAACTATTCATCTGCTCCCTTACACCCTCTGCCATACCATAAAGCTTCATGGCAATGAGTTTTTCAACGATTGCCTCAATCATGGGCCACCTCCTGGTAGTAACTGCCTCCCCGTATATTGGCATGGAGGACAATGATGTTTTTTTTGTGGGCTGGAGGTATGTTTTCGAGATTACGTTCCAGGAGGGACTTTACGCTGCGGTAATTGTATGCCCCTATTTCCAATGCCCTTTTGCATGCAGCCTCTACCCGTTCAGGAGAGCATGTCTTTGAAAGACGGATAATCCCGAGGCAGCTTCGAAAGCCATGTTCCGGATGGTCCCGGTGTTCCATGATCTGATCCATCATCTCTTTTGTAGAGGGTCCCGTTTTTGCTCCCCACAACCTGATTCTCTCCGGGGTCCATTCGAGATACTGCCGGTGCCTATGGGGCATATGGAGGTTCTCCGTTACAAAAGCGCCCGGTTTATTCATTCTTACATGGGAAGCTACCCTTTTACCCTTGTGATACATTTCCACCACGGAACCCGTATATCTGATATCCACCGACTGGCCGATCAGGGTGTAGGGGACGCTATAGTATGTCTTCTCTACCGCTACATGATAGTCGATATGGACCTTCGCCTTTTTCCATGATGCGATGACGAACCGCTCTGACGGAAGGGGTTTTAATACGGGCTTATCACTTTCAATGAAGAGATCATGCCGGGATTTATTGATGAGTTTCATGGGCCTCAGGTTCAGGTTTTCGGTCTCCTCATAGATGGCCTTGTTGAGTTCGGTGATGCTGAAGAACGTCCTGTTTCTGAGTACGGCGAGTATGCGGCGCTGGGCCTGGAGCACACCGTTTTCCACTTTCGCTTTGTCCCGTGGTTTCGCTACTCTCGCTGGAAGGACGGCAACGCGATAATGTTCTGCCATTGCGGCAAAGGTCCTGTTGATCTCGGGGTCGTAGTAACACGCATGGGTTATCGCACTTCTCATATTATCCGGGACCAGGCATTCAGGACATCCTCCGTAAAATTCCAGAGCCTTGATATTACAGTCCACAAAACTCTCTTTTGTCTGATCCGGCACTGCCCGGGCAAATGTATAGGAGCTTGCCCCCAGAACGGAGACAAAGAGCTCAGCCTCGATAATTTTGCCTGTTGCAGGATCCTGATAGCGAGGCTTGTCTCCGGAGAAATCGACAAACATCTTCTCTCCCGCCTTATGGGTAAACCTCATGACAGGATCTGCCTTTCCGGCCCATTCATCGTAAAGATGATAGAATTGGGTGCGTTCATACCCGTTTGGGTTATCTCTTTTGTACTCCTCATGGAGAAGCTGGAGGGTTACCCCTTTCTTCTTTAATTCCCCGTGAAGGTAGTTAAAATCAGGTAACTGTTTTCCTCCTGTCTTCTCTTCTTTGGGAAAGAGCAGACCCGAAAGCACCTCTTCGTCCATATCAGATATTTCTTTATATGGAACGCTCAATGCCTTCAGTTTCTCCACATACAACGAGGCGGTAGAGGTGGAGATGTTACATGCCCGGGCAATAGGGCGCACACCCAGATTGTGTTCCAGGCACAGCCGTGCAGCTTCCTTCAGTTTTCTCATTGTCAGCTTCCTCCCTTTCTTTTTCAACTATGCCTCCATAACTTTTGGGGGCAGTGTATCACGTCAGGCAGGGAGGATAAGAAATCCGTTTTCACCCGAACACCAAATCCGGTGAATGAGCAAAAAGTGTTCGACCTTTTCCGGATTAGGTGTTCGATGATTTCCGGATTAGGTGTTCGACCTTTTCCGGATTAGGTGTTCGAGGTTGACCGGATTAGGTGTTCGACCTTTTCCGGATTTTACATATAAAAGGAGAAAAGCTCATGATAACAGGTATTGATATTGGCTACGGATATACAAAGATTGTCACCTTCGACGGAAAGTACAACCGGAAATTCATTTTCCCCTCTCTCGTAAGCAAGTACATCCCGGAACGATCCTTCAAAGAATCATTCGAGGTCATTCATGTCAACGGCAGAAAGTATATCGTCGGTGAAGATGTGGATGGCAGCACAAAGGCAGGCTTCAATTTTACCGCAACAGAAGAATATATTGCAATAGTCGGCTATTCTCTCTCTAAAATTACCGCCTTCAAAAAGGTGATCGTTCTCGGTCTGCCTCCACAGGCTTATGACGATGCGAGGATACAGCATCTAAAGGAAGTAATCATGAAAATGGAAGTACGGACGGAAGATGGTACGAAAATATATATGCCATCGACGATAGAGTTCGTTCCCCAGGGCGCTGGCATATTCTTCTCTCATCTCACTACAGGCAACGGAGCATCGGATTTCAGCAAGACTGTTGCGGTTGTCGATATCGGATATCATACGATGGATGTCGTGTTGTTCGATAAGGAATATTACAAGGCGCATATGGCAAGAAGCTATCCCCTCGGTGTGAAGTCGCTCTACAGTATGGTACGGGATGCCTATATCAAAAAGTACGGCATCTTTCTGTCGCAAGACAATGACAGGATAGTGGAGAGGCTATTAAAATACGGCAGGATATCGCCTGTGATATTGCCTGAGGGCGATCACGATAAACATACTATTGATACAGAAGAGATTCTCAATGAATATTATCTGGGAAGGGTTAAAAAATCCATTGCCGAATACGTCTCGGACGCAACAGAAAACGGGTATGTAGTAGAGAAGGTTGTCTTCGGCGGAGGCGGCATATCTTACATGGGCGGCTTGTCAAGGGATTCTGTGGTGGTCGATCCACTGTTCGCCAATGCGAGGGGTTTTACGGAATACGGGTTAAAATTATAAAAGGGATGTGCTCATAATGTTTAAGATGCAAGAACCTGTACGTTGTTTTATGAATGAACGGAGGGCAGATAGTGAAGAGAAAGAAACCCACAAAACCCATTGATACGTCTGATGTTGGTGATACTGTACGTGTTAAATTAGGGATGAGACTGACATCAAACGAGGTGCCGGCTCTGGCTGAAGAGTTGAAGAAGGAAATAGACGATGGGGTTAAAAAGATCGTTTTCGACATGGCAGATACGGTGACAATTGATATCAAGGGCATCGCTTTTCTGTTTGCAATAAGCGACATCGTGTCGGCTATGCAGGGGAGGGTGCGCCTGGTCAATGTGTCGCCGAATATTCGGGAAGGGTTCGAGTCCATCATGGAGTTTTTGAACCTTTTTCACTCATGATGTTCTGAATGCGCTGATATCATTGTGTGAATTAAGCGCCCCTCCTCAGAATTGCGCTATAAACGTTTTTCCTGCGAAAGAGACATATAGTGCACTACTCCAACGAGTCAAATAATGCTGCCAGCGAGCGCCTTGTACAAATAATACTCCCCCCTACCCTTCTTTTACAATCACAGATTACAAAATCACAGAGGTTATATTCGATATGACTTTAAAGGGCGTCGGCAACAGCTAATTTATTAAAACGCTCGTAATTATGAGGTGTTAGGAAATCTCTATTACAAAAACTGCCATTTTTTGCACGATGCGGATGCATGCATGGGAGCTTTACAAAAATTGATAGTTTTTGTAATTTTGAGTCTCCGGCCCGCTTCATAAAAAAGGGGGGAGGTGTTTTGCCCCCTCCCTTTTCGCTCATTCTTCGTTTATGTTTTTCTGAAATTAGTGAGATAATACTTTGCCATGCTAATCCTTCTGTGGCCCATATCCTCGGTTATCCTTTTCAGGACATCGTTTTCGTCCTTTCCCTCTTTAATACCCTTTTCATACTGGTCGTTTGCATAATTCGCCCTGAATGCGTGAGTGCCGCAATATATTTCCCCTGCCTTTTCAGCAGCTCTATGTACTGCATCTGTGTGCTTTATCTGAAAGCTGCTCCAGTCATTATTATTTTCAGATAGATATGCCTGTATGACTTTAGCCGCCTCCAGCACAATGCCTAAAACTGCCATTCTGTCAGAGAAATCAAGTTCCCTATCCTTCCCGCCCTTTGATTTCAGGATGATAATAGATTCCAACGATGGATGTGCTATGACTGAACTCACTACCTTTTTGATGTCAGATACACGAGCGCCTGTCTTCAGTTGAATGGTTGCTGCTGCTTTAAATGCTTTTTCTCTTATTGCATTGATCACCCTATTGGGATCGCCAAATGGTGTTGTTCGATTCGAAGCTATTGCATCACCTGCCCACGTTGATCTGTTTTCGTCTATATATGCTATGAGATCATGCCGGCTAAAAGCATTAAACAGCTTGTTAAGCGCGGAGGCATTGACTTTTACGGTCTTTTCACCTTTACCATCGCTTACCATGTTGCCGAAGTAGGTCTCAACATGCTCTTCGGTGATCTGGTGAATACGCTTTGTATCGACCAATACCGTGTCCTTGAAATTATTCATGATACCTACATATCTTTTTAGTGTCTTGTAACTGTGGATAAGTGACGTACTGCCCTCTTCTTTAGTTACGGCCCGCCTTGATACACCGATGCCATTTTTGAGGAATGTGACTGTCATGGCGATAGCGTATCCCACCCCGGCATTGTAACCTACATTAGGCACTATTGGTTTTTCAAAACGTTTTTTATGCTGTTTCTCACATTTCTCGTGTCCGTCGAGTTTGGGTCCATCAGGTTTATTGTAAAACTTTACGGTTTTAATCATTGTGCACCTCCATTGTCTTTTTCAATCTTTTTCCACGAAAACAGGCCGTGCCGTGCAAGTACGAAGAATATTGTGTGCTGTGCTGATTGAGCCAATAACCTTGTATCGAATTTATGCGCTTGAAGGTCCACTATCATCCAGCAGAAATTTGTTATGATCTATAAACAGAAGCATCTTTTGTCTTTTTTTGTTGTTCAGCAATACGCCAATTATTAACAGCGGAGCCAAAAACCATGTCCAATTTCCCGTTATCCACTGCAAATTCATCATATTGACCACCTTTTGCTATAATTTGATAATTGCCTTATATTTTCTAACTTTTCCTGATTCATTTAAGCCTTTGATATTGTTCTATGTATTACTTCTTTGCCGCTTTGCGATATCGAAGTCAGTACGCAACCCGGGCCCTATTTAACATAGTTTAGTTTTTCCACGACCCACTTAACGGCGTGAGCAAGCCCATCCTACCTCCTTGTACTCATATTGCCAAAATTACCGTCCCTGGATTAAGTGGACAGTGTGCATTTATTTATTTTAAATCGAGTGAGAAAGGTCAAGGCTGTTTACTCATTTGCATATTTTGATTGTTTTAATCTAATATTCGCTCCAATGGTATGGAGTGCGAACACCCACTGATGCCCCGGTTTTAACTTTCCCGGGCTGTTTTGCAGCTTCAATCACTTCTGTAAACACTCTGTTGTCATAGGCTATTTCCTCTTTTCGCAACTTACGCTCTGATGCAAATATCAGAATAAGCAAGTATATGAACGCCAGAGTAGCAAGCACTACGCATAAACACATTAAATCGTACATATCCATTATCCACTCTCCTTATTATTTATTTTGATATGATTTTGGGGCATATACCTACCCCTTGGGTTTTTGTGATTTGTTGATTGTTTGATTGTTTGAGATATATATGTCATTGCAATAAATGTGTTTTTGCTGCTTACCTGTGCTTATTAGGGGGGTAGCCCGCGTTTATTAGATCGTGGGATTGTCTTGGTTGATTGTTGTGATATATCCCATTGCAATAAATGTGTCTTTGCTGCTTACCCGTGCTTATTAGAAGGTTTACGCAGCCTTGTGTGACTGTTATCCCCTTTCTGAGTGTTTTTTGAGTGAAGGTAATCATATTACACCTTCGCTTGTGTCTCACCCGCACGATCTCTAACTGGCACCCGTGTAGGTGGATTATTTATATATCCTTGTGGTAACAGTGTCTTTGCTGCTTACCTGTGCTTATTAGGCGTTCTTTTTAGGGGGGCGGCTTGTCTTTGCTGACATGCTGGAGGTGTAGCAGTCAGCAATGTGGCAATAGTTTTCCCCCTATGAAAAGTTTAATTCTGGTAAAACTTTTACATTGGAAAAACATTTTTTCGGTTTCCCTACTGGACATTATCTGAATATGTATTACTTCTTTGCCTTGTCAGCTGCTTTTTCATCACGGAGTGTTTCTGTAGCGAGAATTTAAAATTTATTTTATTTATTTTATTCGGGCTTCTTTTCGGGCGCTTTTTCCAGACGATTTTGCAAAAAACAGCTATCTCTGAGAGTATTAAAACTTCCCAAAAATAGCTTTTTGTGTATCACTGCCGATGAAACATGAACCCATCTTGTTGTTTTTGATGACCCGGTGAAAGTTGCCAGTTTAGAGATTTGCGAGGTGAACTATTTCGACGAAGAGAGAGGTGGCTGTCAAGTATGCGTCGATTGGCGAACAGGAGGGTCATTGGAGTGGAGATTCGGGGGGTTTAGGATCATTTCCAGGTTTGTTGCGGAACACAAGAAGAAGGAACATTTGACCCCGATAAAACCTGATAAAAGATTTGACATGGTAGAAATCGAAAAGAGGAAAATAGGGTACCTGGAGACAATAGACGAGGTGGCGCCCGAAAGTAAAAAATGAGTTAATTAGCTCGGGGTTGAAGCATTAACAAGAAAGAAGCAGCAAAAGTCCCACAGGCTAAATATGTTCAGAAGGGTTACTATGAGAGGATATGCCAATGAGCAGAAAACTTGTAAAATATGCAATTTTGAAAATACGGCAATACATGTCTTTAAAATCGTAAAATCCAAATTTTACAAATTTTAGTCATTTTTAAAATTTTATCGGAAAATTGGTCTTGTCCAATAATTTGTAAAAACCTCGTTTTTAGGGATTAAATTTTCTGAATCATCTCGTCTTTGACTCGGAAACCCCGGCGTTCATGTCGGGGGAGTTAACACGAACTATTCTTCTTTGAGCGGAAAACCGTCTATAAAGCGTAATATATCTGAGTGGTCTATTCTTTTTTCGCGTTTCTTTGATATAACTAATCTTTCGCCTTCATCGAGCACTACGTCATTTCTCTCATTGAAAAACCGCGCTAATTCATCCTTTGTGACAGTAACATCCCTTATTTTTTTAAGAAGACTGTCGCTGACCTCTCTGTCTTCAATAATAATAGATTTATTTCCAGTCTTATATTTAGATAGCTCCAGTCTAAGTTCGCGACCCTCGATGATAGACCCCATAGTGGCCTTTTTTCGTTTAATAAGAAAAATATTCCGATTTGTGTCCTGGCAAACAATCGCTATTACAGGGTTTACAGCAATGGTCCCCCTGGTTATTTTGTTTCCAAGTTTTGTGTTAGAAATGAGAAAACATAGTTCTAATACATAATTTTTTTCTGCAAGAAAATATATGATCTGAAAGTTTAAGCCGGGAAGAAACAGGTTCTCGGGGAATTCCATTTTTATAAGTTCTTGCGACAGGAAAGGATTTGCAGAAGGATCGATCAGATAGTCCGGGTTTATGTTTATGGATATTGCCATTTTACGAAGAGTTTCCATCGAGAGGGATGCCGATCCTTTCTCAAAAGCATTAACTGCCTGATGTGTGACTCCTGCCGCTGCTCCAACCTCGCTTTGAGTCTTGCCTTGCATTATTCTGGACAGTCTGAATAACTGATTATAATTCATCTTACACCCCCGTATTTGCTGTTGTGCTTTTCTATTTCCATTAAAAACGGCTCAGGTATACCCGGATCTGACTTTATGGTCTTAATGAAATTTAAAACATTCATCCTGTTCACGTTCATCATTCTACCAATGGCGCTTAACGAAACTCTTTTCTCAAGCAGTTCTTTAATAATAGGTTCTTTGCCCGTGAGTTTGGTTAATTTATTGCGACTGCCCTTCGGCCTCCCTAAGCTTTTGCCTTCATGTTTTATTCGGGCCAGTGTTTCTTTTGTTCGCTGAGAAATCAGGTTTCTCTCTATCTCTGCCGATAGGCTGAATGCAAAAGCCAGCACCTTTGAATTAATGTTATTTCCGAGTTCATAACGCTCCTTGCAGGTAAAGACCTTGATTTCCCTTTCCATGCAGTCATGGAGGACGCTCATGACCTCCATAAGGCTTCTTCCGATTCTGGATAGTTCAGTTACCACCAGTGTATCCCATGCTTCCATCCCTTTGAGAAGAGCACCCAATTTTCTATCTTTGACATTCTTCATACCGCTGATGGATTCCTCTATCCACTCGTCGATTACCCATTTATGTTCATCAGCAAATTTGAGAATTTCATACCGTTAATTTTCTGTTGATTGCTTGTCGGTACTCACACGTATGTAGCCTATTACCATCTAAAATACCTCCCCGTTATTGATATGCCATCTTAGTATTACTTTTTTGCAATTATTGTTTAAAACAAAGGGTATTATACATACTGAATTATCCGCTACAATAAACGGTCGTTTTCTTTAACAGTTGGAGGAAATATAGTTGTTGCTGTGACCCAGAATCCGGTGATTTACAGCTAAAATAAATTCTCGTTGGGGGCGTCTCAAGACGCAAAAAAGGCAGTCCGAAAAAAAGGACCGCCTTTGTGATTTATTATGCCCAGTTGCTTTTACCTATGGAGATGAGACTCTTCACTTCTTTCACTAATGCCTTTCTCCAGTGGGGTGCGTCTGAAGGCGAAAACCCCATATCGACTGAGATAGCAAATCCGCCATCGCCCAGTGCGCTAACTGTGCATACTTCATAACCTGCGTTTTTCAGGGTGTTAATTGTGTTTAAAGTTTTTACGATAAAATTCCTCATACTGCCTCCTTTTTTTGTTTCGTGATTTAGATTTTTATTTTTTATGTTAGACAGCAGCAGACGGTAATATAAGCCGCCGTAGCTGTTCGATAAGTTGGTAATTCTCCTTTTTTCACGAGGCATCCCGAGACACACGACAGCATGAGATTGTTTGTAGCAACCTCTTGGCGTGTGCCTTAGCGGATAACCTTTTTAAAGGAGGAGAGTATGGTTTGTGTAATTGCAAGACGTCCTTTTCGACATGATGTCGGGGACGTTTATGTAAAAGTTATTTTCGGAAAACCTACTAAAATATTATCTGTATATGTATTACTTCCTGGGAAAATATTTTTATGCAGGGTGTATCATTTGCTCGACATCATCAATAACCTCAATGATTTTTCCGCTTTTATCTGTAAGGACGAGTTTTCTTGTTTCTCCCGATCTTAACGCGTTCCTTACAGAGTTGAGCACCTTGACCATTGCCTGATAGCCTTTTTCGATTGCTTCTCTTTCTTCTTCCGGTGTTAGTCCATCAAGTAAGCCATCTTTAAGCAATGCTTCTCTTGTTACATTCCTCAGTCTTTTTTGCTCTTTGAGTCGTGCCTCTTCAGTCATGCATCCTCCGCTTTCAATTTCGCTGCCTACTTGATATTTTACCATGTATTACTGTTTTTGAGTTGTACAAATCCCAACAAAAAAAGCCGGGTTGTTGCAAAGCTTTTTTGCTTTGCTAACCCGGCTTTATACTATCGTCGGCCTTTGGACATATGCGACTTGCAAAACTTCTGCAGCGCATCTGCATCACCGATCTGAGCCTCTTCCATTGCTTGCGCTAAGGCGATGTATGGAGCATTCTCCAGTTTACCGTGGTAATCTTTAAATGAAAAGCTTGAAAAAAACTCTGTCCCGTCGCTGAGCGTAACCTGACCCCATGCACCGAAGGGCTTTTCTGTATCAGGTTCGTAAGCTGTTCCGCGGATACGCATAACCTCACCGTTTTTGACGAGCAAGCCTGATTCGTGATGCAGTCTTCCGTCAACTTTTGGCGCCGTTTCTGTTGCCCCTGCTGCCTTCTTTTTGAAAATACTGAGTATGTCTAACATATCCCTCTCTCCTTTGTTTGTGTTTTTTTTGTTTTTGATATGTTGGCAAACGGCTGTCCTTGATGGCAACCGTACAAGAATTAAAAGTGGTTTTCGGACAATCCTACTAAAATATTATCTGCATATGTATTAATTCCTGGGGCAAGAACAGTAACAATCAAATGATACGATTAACAGAAAAGGTGCAAAAATGGGCTGGATGTTCGTTTTGGTTTTTTTTATGGGCAGCATACTCTCGATAAGCGGTGAGTATCACAGACTTTACTTTTTACTGGCTGTTAATATGTTGGTATATTAATCCGTGCTGGATTCAGTTTCTTCTCTGATCGGCAGTCTCTGAAACCCCCATAAAATAAATGTAACCAGAAATGTCACGGTATTGAAATTCTGAGTTATAATATAATTATAGGGAGAGTTAATTTGCGGCCCCCTGTAAGGATATATATGCAAACAACAGGAGCAAAAATGAGAATAAACAATTTTTCAAAAAGCCTTCCTTGCCGTTGGCTGAGGGAGAGTATACACAAAAAAGGAGTATACTATGGCTAAAACTTATGTTCTCGACACTTCAGCTTTAATAAACTATCCCGATATAATCTCAACCATTAAAGGACACAACGTTGTGATCCCCGGCGCAGTCATAAGACAGCTTGACTATCTCAAAAACAGCAATGACGAGAGCGTTGCCTGGTGTTCCCGCAGGGCATCTCAGAGTATAGAGAAATATCAGAGAAAGAACAGAGTAACGATCATGAGTAACATGGGAAACGGACTCGTGGATATGCTTCATAGCGGTGCTGATAATCAGATCGTAGCAACGGGTAGATATCTGAAGAATCAGGGTCGTAATGTATGCCTGCTGAGCACCGATAGAAACATGAGGATCGCTGCAAGAAAGTATGGAATGGCGGCAGAGACCGGAGATGACAGGGAGATAAAGGTAAGGATCTGGAAGTTTATAACCTGTGTGGTCTTTTCGGTTCCGATGCTTTCGATAATTGTTATGGGATTATGGAAAAATGAGATCATAGAGATAGGCAGTAAAAACCGTGGAAATCTTGGAATATCCATAGCTTTAGGGTTCGTGATTACCGCTATATCTGCTCTTATGGCAGAATATTATGCAAATCGAAGCAGACCACGCTATAGTAGAGACGACTTTGATGACGATGATAATGTAATGACCAGCGCTCAGTACTCTTATTTAGAAGGCAATTACTACCATAAGAATGATAGATAGCATTTTCTATTGCTCCGCCTCAGGTGTTTTTGAAAAACGATATATGCTTCTCGCTTCTACCATTGTATCTCTCGATAAACATATTGTAACGATAGGTTTTTCTATATAATTCAAAGGATTGAAGGGATATAACGTGAGATTGGCGTTATCAACAAAGTAATCAAGCGTCGCTTCTGGTATAGGAATAATCACTTTCTCCTGCAGGACGATAGCTAACCCGCCTTCCATGAAAGAGATAGCAATATCTTCGTCTTTTAAATCTTCTATAGATTTCTCATAATCACCATCTACCAGGCATATTAAGCCATTTTCCACAACTAAACACTTCATGACTTCCAGCATGTAGCTCTCCTTTTATTTATCTACCCTTCGCACGTGGCGGTTTGGTTTTCGTGGGGTCTTTAGGGCTAACCGTTTTGGTTCCAGGCGGAGGCGCCGGCCTATTCCCTGGTAAAGTTGTATTATGAAGAGTTTTCAGGTTTCTACCAGCCCCGACTATTTTATTCATATCTTCCATGCCTTTGTTCGCTGCGCCTACTCCAATAATCCATGCAATCTGGTCATTATCCAAATTGGTAAGGTCTCTGTTTTTATTTACAGCTAAGTCGCCAGCCGATGTTACGAACTCCTTTGACGTATCGTATTTAAATTTATGTTCAACACTTGTCGACTGCCCCATTTTGTCAGCTTCATATATAACCTGCCCCGACTGTCCACTGATCCTGTTTGCCGCAAACCCACCTTTCTGTATCTCGTCGTGGCTTAGTTCTTTAAAATTGCTCACCTGCCCTACCCCGCCCTGTCCAGACTCATATTGCCCTACGCCGTAATGTTTACTCTCAGCACCATCTTCTCCGGTTGTCGTTCTTACCGTAGACACCCTTCCCGTATTGAGATTAGTATAATCAGCGGCAACCTGTTTGCCTGTTGCAGGGTCGCTATGCCATCTTCCGTAGAACATTTCTTGTTTACCGGTTTCCGGGTCGGTATCTTTGAATACCCCCGTTCTGGTATTAGAATTCTCAGTTACTCCCTGATACCCGGCCCACGACTTTGTCCCTTTCTGCGACAGGTTGAGGTCGGTGTCTTCTCTTACCGCCTTGCTTCCCGTCCATGAATCATATCCCTGCTTGAACGTGGTCATCGCATTGGTGTCCCTCTGGTCGAGCCTCGATGAACGTCCTCCCTGTGTTGCCGTCACATTCGATATATTCCCTGCCGTATCCTTTTCAATAGCTAGCGATACAGGACCGTTTTCCATCTTCTCTACACCTTTATAGAAATTGCTTCCCTTCATCTCAGACAACTGCGACAGAGCTTCACCTTTCGACACATTCATGCGCTCGCTTATCCCTGTTGAACCTTGTTCAGAGAATACGCGATATCCCGATACTTCTCCCTTCATAGCGTCTACGTTTCCGGCGGACCCGCTCATCGACACTTTGCTGCCACTATTTATATCAACGCCCTCAGCAGTGAACCCTTCGCCTTTTTGCGTAAGCGTCCCGTAGATACTCCTTTCGGAACCATCGGCTCCGGTAAACTTGAAAAAACCTTCCCTCTTTGACATGATCTGACCGCCGTCAGGCCCACGCGTAATATCGTACTTCCCTCCATTGGCCGACCCTGTTATAGACGAATACAACGGGTTTCCATCAGGTGAAAAGTAATTCTTCTGGACACCATCGGGTGTATTTATCTCGCTTTTTAAATGCTTTGTTCTTTCAAATTCTGCAAAATCCATATTGGCGGGTAATGCACCGCTCTTCTTCATGTAGTCGAATTGATCCCCCGTACCAATGTTCTTCATGGTGTTACTCGTCAACCCTATTCCTCCAGACTCCGCCAGTGTAGCAGAACCGAGCCTTGCAGCCGCATTTATTTCTCCGCCCCTTCCGGGTGTTGCAACGCTAAGCCCATGCTCAAAATTGACAGCGGTCATATTTTGCATGGCGCCAAGACCATATTTATCCGCCGCCATCATCCCGCCGGCATTATTGCTCTGCCCCACTCCCGAACCGTGTGCTGATGCAACCATCGCTCCGCCGCTGAAACTTGCCAGATCTGAGGTTCTCTGCGTTGATGTTGACGCCCCCGCTTTACCTGACTCGTGGGTGCTTGCTATACTTCCTACCATACCCCCCAATGAATCCGTGCCTTTCAGGATTCCCCAGGCAATAGCGGGAACCGACAAGGAGAGGAGCCCCAGGTAACCTACAACCATCCCTGTTTCTATTCTTAACCTGTCTACGGTTGCAAAATTGAGCACTATCTCTCCGATTGCGCCTGTGTATTGTGAAACACTTTCTATCGCTTTCAGGAGATAAAAATCCGATATGGCATTCAGGAGTACGAAGATCGGCACCCAGAGTTGGAGCCAGAAGATCGCCCTGATGTATTTAGTGAGCACCCCGAAGCCTGCCGCAGCAATAAAAATAGGAAGAAACGCACCAAAGAAATAAATAATAGCCTCGGCGATCTGCCGTATGATAATCAGCGTTCTCGCGCCTGTACGCGCCATCTCCATCCACCCGCCAACCTGCCGCCTCTGAGCGATCTCCGATGCCCCTCCCTGGGAGTATTCCGACTGCATCTTAACAAAAGCAGAATACGCTGCATTCAGCACAGCGAGTTGTACCAGTTTGTCCTGCGATCCCAGGGCGCTGTCCGGGAAGTATCTGTCAACCATGTCGTAAACCCTGGGCACCACTGTTGCATCGTTCTCTTTAGTGCCTAACAACCTCGCGCTGAACCGGGTTATCCATTTCTCGAACAATACGTTATTGTACCACCGTGTCATAATTTGTGTAGTCGCATTGGCACAGGTAGTCTCGTTTGCATCGGGATATCCGAAAAACTGTACCGAAAGCGGGGTATTCGGGTCGTTAAACGGCGGTTGATTTAATGCAGGTTCTGTAAGCAGGAAGTTTCCCTTGGTAAATTCTGTCAGACCTTCTGCTCTCGGGCCTTCGCCCTCAATGAGTGCAAACTTCGAATAGATGCATTGACTGAACCATGCTTCTACAACACCCCGTATAGGAACGTTTGACACTCCTCCATATTCCGCTTCCGCACCCGGAGGCATGAGTTCAAACAGGTCGTTGAGGTATTTTGGACCTATTCCTACACCGCCGCCTGTTCTGAACCTCACCGCTTCAACGGGTGTCAGCAGTTCCTCTAATGCTTCTCCTATTTTGTCGCCAATCACGGAGCTTGTATACCCTATAAAAGCGAGACCGTACGGGACTCCTGTTACTACCCTCGATTGCGCAGGCTCGTACCTGTCCTCGATAACGACATCCGTAACCATAACCGGATTAAGGAAGAACCCGACAGCGACAGCGCCGATGACACAGTTGCGTATCATGATAACAATCGGTGAAAAGGAATCTCCAGAATCTCCTGCCAAAGGCATCGAAACAGACGAGTTAAAAGCCCTCATGACTGTTGCCGATAATGCAGCGAAGAACCCCGCAATGAGTACCACCTTGAGAAGTCCGAGGATCGTCCCGCCTGATGTAAGGGCTTTTACCGCTTCGAATATAGTGGCGATGAACTCGCCTGAACCGTATGTGTAGACCTCCACGCTACCACCCCAGATGCTTCATGGCGTTCTGCAGCCGCTTGGAAGAGTAGCCGCTGTTCGCCCTGTCTATTGTATTGATAAACGAGATTATCTGGTTTACGACATTCACGTTTTTAGAGTATTTGTCAAACTCCTGCATGAGCCCATTTGTTGCATTTATGTACCGCTGTGCAGGGATGTCGCCGCAGGTGTTCTTTGTTGCGTTGTTCTTAAAGATGCCTATATATGAATAGACTACATTCATGGCGTAAGCTACCGCAGTCACATCGCATATGCTGGCGACCATAGCATCCGCTAATGCGGGCGATGCGTTTATCGCTGAACGCAGAGCGGAAGCCACCGGAACTAAAGGTGTAGAATTTATAAAATTTTTCTCATTGATACTCAGAGGGGTGCCTTCGGTCATCTTGTCCTTTATGCTTATCAGCATGTCCAGTGAATATTTTTTGTAGCCTTGGAAACTTTCTACGGTCGTCTTTGTAATTTTCTCACATGTCCCGTCACTGAAACTGCCCGTTGTACACCGCCATACCATAAGCGGATTATCGGCAGTTGCCCCTTCGATGATGTCTGTTAAGGTGATGGTAGGCGGGTAGTCGGTACATTCTCCCATCGGTGTTTCAGCTCCTCCCTCACCCTCACCTACCATCGGCGCCTTTGTTCCGAGAAGGCTTATGGCAATCTCCATCTGCGCCTCGTTTAGTGTATTTCCTGTCGGCCTTATGTTGTCCATAGTCGATACTCCAACCTTACTCAACGACTTTTTGCCGTCTCGCGCAGCATCATAGATGGACTTATGAATATCGTCGATCCCCTTACTCATCGTATCCATCCACCCCTTAACCGGTGACCAGAACCCATCGCTCGTACCGTCGAGACCGGTAAGCTCACCTGAACCAGCAATGGCCGTTTGCAGATGTGCTTTGATGGGTCCCCCCACAGTATTAATCGCTGCTTTTGCTGCCGTACAGGAGTCGAGGCCAAACTTGTTCACCGAATCGGCAAAACCTCGCAGCGATTTCAGGACGCTGTTGCACGTAGGACATACGGCTTCGAGAGCCATATGAAAGGCATATCCGATTGCAGCCGTTCCAGCACTCTGTAAAAACCTTTTAAATTCCTCGGCATTGATAAACTGGAACCCCCCGAAGAACATATCCACACCGCCGCATCCCGCCTTGAGATCCGGAAGCTGCACCGTAAGAGGCGCCATGTACTTTGTCGGCGCCCTTGCAGTGAGAGAACCTCCCATAAGATATCCTCTTGACTGGCTGTGGTAAGCACCTCCCTCTGAGTGCGTTCCGCTCATCCCGAGATCGTCGAACACGCCTCTCAGTTCACTTGCAACATCCGAATTCGCCGTATTACCGGTCAGAATTATCAGTGCCAAAACTGTGATCAGCAGTACGGAGAAACGTTTCGATCCCCTCTTTCTCAATAGGTCTCTCATAGTTAAACAGCCTCCTTTCAAGTTCAAAATTATCTATAAAACCCTGAGCAACTAGGTCTATCTTCTTTTCGGAAGGTATTACGATATATATGGAAGGTACGCTTTCCACGCCGATGGTCGCAACGATCCCGTTGTCTGCTACGGCATCCGGATATTCCGGCAGCGTTTTCTTATCAACTGTTATGGCAAGCACCTCCATGCCGTATTTGTCTTCGAACTTTTTGAGCTCTGCCGCCTGCTTACTGCACGCCGGACAGGAAGAGGAATGAATAAAATACAGCCCTGCCCTCTCCTTCAGCGAGCTTATCGTATTTTCTATATCCCTGCTTGCATGAGTCAGTCCTTCGCTGAACAACAAATTAGGATACTTCATGATTGCCTTCTGCCATACCTTCGTGAAGTTATCCGCGAGGACCAGCATCGACTTGTTGTGCTCCATGTAAGCCTTTACATTATCTTCGGTCGGGTCCTCCATCGCCTTGCTCATAAGCTCCTTTCCTGTTCGTTCCATCCTTTCGGTGAACAATACGTTGCTTGCGGTCTGCTCTGGGAGGCGATCTTCCTCTTCTTCAGGCAGAGGAATCTCTACGTGTTCGTTGTAGAAGAACCAGCCGTCATCTTTTTCTGTCCACCATAAACTGCCCGTGGTGACCTCGCCCGCCATAAGAAACGTAGTAAAAAAGAATGGCACTGCAATGAGTATCGCAGATAACACCTTATTGAGATGCTTTAGCATTTTCTTTGATTTCATCGGTTATATCCTTATATTTACCATCAATAACGGCTTCCTTTCTCAGTATCAGCACGTTCTTGTTCTTTTTCATAAAATTATCGAGACTTTTATCCAGTGCATTGAGGAATTCAGTATATTCCTTCTCCAGCTTCACTCCAGCCTGTTCCTTATCTTCGCTGTCCCTATACTTCCTGATGATCTCCTGTTTCTTCTCTTCGGTGATTTTCTTTATATCTGCCGACAGAATGACGGGCATATTTCTGCCGCCGGTGTAATGACCCGAGAGCATACCCGCAGCAGCCCCCGATAAGACAGAAACAACTACGATGATGGTCAGATACTTTTTTGTCTTTCTCATGCTTTCTCCTTTGCATAGTATTAATGTTTTAAAAAAAGAAAAACCCGGATTTGCTCCAGGTTTTTTTATTCACTCGTGATTTTCCTGCATGATAACTTTCATGGGTTTTGCCCCTCAGGAATGAGAACGGCATCCTGTGTTGCCTCGGGAATGAGAACTGTGTCCTGTGTGTCCTGTTGTGTTGTCTCGGGAATGATAACGGTGTCCTGTGTTGAACCCATCACGTTCAAGCCACCTGCGAGAGCCCGGTTAGTACCGCCGATTATTTCGAAAGGGTTTCCGGTCAGAAGAGCGGCTATACCGAAGATAATATCCAAAACACCGGATACAAAAGCGGCTGGCTCGACTGAATCTCTCTCTGTTGTTGTGGTCACAAACTGTGTTGTGGTCCGCGGTGTGGCGCAAGCAGTAACAAAGAGCAGCATTATTGACATCGCAATTAATTTTTTCATGGGTTCCTCCGTTTGTACGTTTATATTTTTTCGTAATCTACTTGTTTGTTATATAGGGGTATTACTTCTGGACTGATAGTAAGCAACTACCGCAAAATCGTCTGTGACGGGGAGAGGTTCAAACGAAAAAACTATGAAGGATTAAATATCAATAAAATAAATCAGATTCAGTGCTTTGTTTTTCTTCTTTTCCTGACCGCTTGTTCTGCTTTCTGGTCCTGCTGATCTTTTGCGTGATTATGCGTCTTCAGCCTTCCGAGCTCATTCATTGCCTTCTGGAGGATCTTATACGCAAACTTCGGGGCAAAAAATCCTATGAACCCGACGAAGAGGATGACAGACGAGAGCACCAGGCAATGGCAAAACATTCCCAGGCGCATAACAACATTGGTAGAGATTTTATTCCATGTGTTTTTTCTGGATGGCATATTATGTCCTGTTTTCTATCAAATCTGTTGAGTCTCTGGGGAAATAGCTTTATTTTCTGTCGCTAAAACAGCTAAGTTCCCCTCCCCGCAATCCGAAAATAGCAAATACGTCTGGCGGTCTTACACCGGCCGAGGATGCGAATCGCTCCTGCGTGCATTCATTGCCTTAGATATTGTCGGCAGATCCCTGATCATTTTCCCGGATTTGCTCTCTGCGAGACGTATCTCGTAGAGCTTTTGCAGGTTCATCCAGAATTCTGGGTTTGTCCCGAAGAAATGACCGAGGCGCAAGGCGGTGTCCCCCGTTACAGAGCGTCGTCCGTTCAGGATTTCTGTAATACGGTTTGTGGGCACCTTGAGCTGGCGGGCAAGTTCCGCAGCGCTCATGTGCAGTTCTTCAAGCTGTTCAGCGAGATGTTCGCCGGGATGTATAGCGGTGCGTCCCATAATTATATCTCCTTAATGATAGTCAACGATCTCAACATTTGTCGGTCCCTTTGTTCCCTTGAGCCACTCAAAGCATATCCGCCACTGGTCATTGATACGGATACTGTACTGACCCTTGCGGTCTCCCCTGAGTGTCTCCAGATGATTACCGGGCAGATCCAGGTCAAGCAGCGACATGGCCGATTCGAGCTGGTCGAGCTTCATTTCCGCCTTATGTTCGATGCCCTCAAAGGCTTTAATCCGGTTTCCTGCGGCAAACTCCCGGGTCCGCTTGTCTCTGAAGCTCATGATCATCTTTTATTATAATTTGAGTTATGCGTTACGTCAAGCATAATGCTACATCTTGCGAAAAACGTAATCGGGGTTGTAGCAGCAAAAGAGAAGAAAACAACACTAAGCCCTCTTTTTCATTGATTGCCGAATTTGATCATAACCCAATCGGTGCGGCAAGACGACGTCAGACTCGCAAAAAAAACAGGCCCAAGGCGCTGAATACCGATAAAAGAAAGTTTACCGTAAGGCTATACGATGAGTAATAATATAATCATGTAATATCAACTACTTATTATATTATTAAAGTCTGAATACTGATTGACATCTAATTCTTTATAGTTCCTCTTGTATCAACACAGCCCCCAAATATCTTGACATGCCCGATAATACCTTGTAGCATTATCCAGTTAGAATAAACCATAAGGAGAGCTTAATATGTCGAATGTAATCAACCCGTTTAACTTGGGGAGCGTGCTAACAGACAATAAGTTTTGTAACAGGAAGAAGGAACTCGACGACCTCCTGACCCATGCAAGAAATTGTGTTAATGTTGTACTGTTCTCTTCACGGCGTCTCGGCAAAACCTCACTTGTAAAACGGGTTATGAATAATATCGCGATAGAGGACTATCTCACTATCTATGTTGATTTTCTCTCGGTTATCAGCGAAAAAGATGTAACAGAAAAGTTTTTTAACGCAGTTGTGAGAGGGGTAGGAGAGAACATAACGGAAAAATCATTTATAAATAAGGTGAAGCACCTGTTTACGAGAATATATCCATCAATAGATATAGGCCCTGACGGTATATCTCTCTCCGCAAAATATGAT
This sequence comes from Pseudomonadota bacterium, assembly GCA_026388315.1. NCBI lineage: Bacteria > Pseudomonadati > Pseudomonadota > Pseudomonadota bacterium. Next base: position 25,591 of record JAPLKA010000019.1, read on the forward strand.
AAGTCGGAAACATTCAACCACCTTGTTGATGATATTTTTATAGGCCTGAATAAATATCTTAATAAAAATGACCGCAAATGCCTTATCATCTTTGACGAGTTCCAGGAAATTACCGGGCTCCCGGAAAGCAAACGCGTTGAGGGCATTCTTCGTGAATATATTCAGAACCAGCAGAACATATCTTTTTTCTTTGTCGGTAGCCGCCGCCGCATTCTACAATCAATGTTTACAGATTCAAAGAGGGCATTTTATCGAATGGGTTTTATATATGCTATGGGTAAGATCCCGAATGCTGAATTCATACCTTACGTTGTCGACTGTTTTAGAGAAACCGGCAAGGAGTGCCCGGATACAATAGTTGAGGACATGTATGAATATGTCAGCGGTAATACATATTATATGCAGAAACTATCACATATCCTTTGGAATATGATCACACCGGGGGAAAAGGCGACAAAAGAGATGTTTGATACCGCAAAAAATGAGCTCCTTAAAAGTGAGTCCTCCATCTTCCAGGGAACGTTCGTAGAGATGAATTTCGGAGAAAAAAAGCTGATCCGCGCGCTATCAGCAGAACCCACAGGAAAGCCATATGCAATCGAGTATTTATCAAGACATGGCCTTAATGCAGGCGGAGTACAAAAGAGCCTCAAATCGCTGGTTGACAAAGACGTTATAGAGAAAGAAGATGGTATATACCGATTGGTAGATGCGGTATTTGGCAAGTGGTGCAGCAAAAGGTAAACGAGGTATGGCAACGATTCTGGTGAAAATGGACCATCTTGATGTAACCTAATGGTTTGCACAAAACATTTTCAGACAAACCTCTTGACCTAATTGTCATACTGTAGCCCGGGTGGCAGATAGCGGCTCGCTAAGCGGTATTACGTATAGCAGGAAGGACTCCGCGCGTGACATTACTTCCATCTGATTTGTACCCGAATCTTGTCGCCATTGCAAATAAAAAATCTCAGCGTGATCATCCCTATCGTGATCGCTGAGAAAAGCACGGTATCTATATACGACTTGAAAACCCGCATTTTCATTCAAGTTGCCGTTCGATGAATCTCAGTCAATAACAAAAACCGAATGCCTGCCTTCGATAATCCTGTATGATCTATGTTTCCCCAAAGGTCTATAAAAAAAGGAGATAGACAATGACAGTAAGAGACGCTATTCACATTTTTAAAATATCACAGAAAAATATCCATAGGAAGAGAACCACAGACAGCTACCGCTACCTTCTTGAACATCTCGAAGATCATTTTACTGATATTCACGTGGAAGCGATCGCCCCTGAACACATCTACCAGTTTCTGGAGGCTTTAACGGAACATGCGGCCAAGTCAACCAGGAGATTGCGGTATGCCCAGTTAAAAGCATTCTTTAATTTCCTGATTAATGAAAAAAGACATCCCATGAAGAATCCTTGCCAGGATTCGATCATGGTCAAAGCCTTTAAAAGCCCAAGGATGAAACAGAGGGATATCCTCAGCAGAGAAAGTGTTGATGAAATCATTTATCGGAGCAAGAAGATCAGGGACAGGCTGATTTTGGAACTTCAAGCGAGGTGCGGCATGAGAATAGGCGAGGTCTTGAATCTCAGAGCGTCGGATATTACTGACCGAAAGCTGGTTATTCGGCAACCTAAATCCGGAAAGGATATGGAAGTTGCCTTTATGACGGAATCCATCGCAAAGAGGCTGTCTGAATATGTCCGTAGCTGTCAGCATGATCCGGAGGGCAGGATTTTCCCGATATGCTATTCCTCCGCCTTGTCCATGGTGAGAAAGCTTGGCAAAAAGATCGGAATCCACATTCGGCCCCACGACCTGCGTCGATATTCGGCCACCTATGCCAGTCGCAACGGCATCCCTCTGGAAGTGGTATCAAAGGTCCTTCTCAGGCATCAGGATCTTAAAACCACACAGATGTACCTGGGGAAAATCACCGATACGGAAGCAATAAGATGGATGGATGTGCTGCACGGTAATTAATGCATCTAACTGACCTTTGGGGAATCATTTTATTTTACACGCCGACTACCATCCAGCATCTGTAAGGATTGCCAGATGCTATACGTAGCAAAACCTGCTTTTTCTCTTAATATTAGTTATTTATTACTGTTTTCCTTTTGTCTGTTTTCTCTCTCTTTCACAATACCTTCTTCTTGTAAATATAGTATATGATCATCCGCTGCATTCAGTCTTTTTTGGAGTAACCATCCATCCCTGCATCCTGCCTGGCTCCACTGCATGACCACCTCGATTGCGTTATAGCAGTCCGCTGTACTTTCAGGTTTGATACTCTACGATATCGCCGGGTCGTGGTAATGTGGCTATGACCCAAGCGGAATGGATGGAATGTATTAAAATAATTGAGGGGACTTCACGTCCCCTCAATTGTCAAATCTTTTTAATCTCGCTATAAAACGCTATTTTGTGTCTGTGCGGTATTTGAATGAAATATTGAGCCTTACACGGTACGCAGTTACTTTCCCGTTTTCCATTGTTAAATCCTGTTTTACCACCGGTGCGTACAATGCAGAGCTTGTCAAGCTTATTTTGCATCCTACAGAGGAGCTTGACACATATAACTTCATGTGCTATTACAATAAATAAGAGGCACTCATAGCCAAGTATGGCATGAAGCCCGCAGCAACTTTGCGAGGTGGAATAAAGGTGAAGCACGCGATGTTTTTGCGAGCCAATCAACTCTGGGTGCCCTCCTGCTTTACAAAAAAAGTTATAGAACTGTTTCCTTTTGTTCATGGTAACCAAGATATAAAAATAAAGGTAGATACAACCCTGATAAAACTCAGGATTGTATCTACCTTTATGCTAATCGTTCACAGCTTGTTTATTCCTGGAAACTCTCCAGTCTCTTTTGCCTTGACGGGTGTTTCAGCTTTCTCAGGGCCTTGTTCTCAATCTGACGGATACGTTCACGGGTAAGTCCAAAAACATTACCAACTTCTTCCAGAGTATAATCGGTCTTCTCGCCGATGCCGAACCTCATCCTGATAACCTTCTCTTCTCTCAGGGTGAGGGTTGACAATACTTTGCTTATCTCTTCCTTAAGAGAGGTATCCACGAACTCCATATAAGGTGAAGGGGCTTCGGGGTCAGCGATGAAATCACCGAGTGTGGAGTCATCATCTCCGATCAGGGTTTCGGTTGATACAGTCACAGCGGTAGCCTTCATGATCTTTCTGACTTTCTCCAGGGGAAGGCCGGCTTTAAGAGAAATTTCTTCGAGGTCAGGCTTTCTCCCCAGTTCCTGGAAGAGGGCTATGCTCGCCTTGCTGATCTTATTCGTGGTTTCGAGTATATGGACCGGTACCCTGATGGTCCGCGCGTAATCTGCGATTGCCCTCTGTATGCCCTGCCTGACCCACCACGTTGAGTATGTTGAGAACTTGTAGCCTTTCTGATAATCATATTTTTCAGCGGCCTTCATGATGCCTATGTTCCCTTCCTGGATAAGGTCAAGAAAGGAAAGCCCCCTGTTCATGTATTTCTTGGCAATATTGATGACGAGCCTAAGGTTTGCCTCAACAAGCCTGTTCCTGACGATCTTCAGTCCGTTATCGATTTCGCTGAGTTCCGTCAATTTCTGTTTTAAGATCTTTGCCTCGCCGTCGTCCATGAACTTCATCTGTTGTGCGGTCTTCCTGATAATCTCTACGAGAACCTTCTTGTTGAGTTTGAGGTTAAGCAGGGCTTCTTCTGTTTTGTTCTCGATTGTCTTCAGGCTTTTCTCAAGTTCTTTCCTGTGTGGCTCATCCGTTCCCGGCAGTTTGCTTTTGATTTCTTCCTTTTTATCACAGAGGCTTTTTATCCTATTGATGGAGGATATGGTCTCCTTCTTATATTTCTCCTCATCTCTTTGCGTGTAGTTCATTTCATCGATGTTATTGATCACATCTACTATGTTTACGGTCTCTTCCTTCAGCTGCTGACCGATTTTCAGGAGCTCGTTCACTGCCTGTGGCAACTCAAACAGGATGTTCTTTGCCTTTTTTTCACCTTCTTCTATCTTTTTTGCTATCTGGTACTCTTCATCAGATGTGAGGAGTGATACATGTCCGATGTCCTTTAAATAGGCCCATATTATGTTATCTGTTCTTTCTGAAGGCACCTTTTCGGTTTCTCCCCAGTCCGTGCTCTCTTCCTCACGTGATTCAACCTTCTCCTGTATCGTTTCAACTACGTCGATATCAGATTCTGAAAGAAATTCGAATACATCTTCAATATCTTCGGGAGAAAAGATGTTCCGGGGGAGGAAATCGTTGATTTCGTC
>JAPLKA010000020.1 GCA_026388315.1 Pseudomonadota bacterium
TATCCGCAAGGCCGGAAACAATTTGTTCTATTTCACTCTTGGTGAATTTAGAGCATATCCAGATGATGAAACGGGCTATTTTGGGCATGTTGGGCTTGTCTCCTTTATGGTCTCGCAAACACATAAAAACCCTATTTCGGTGGGGGGAGACAAGCTCTTTTGAAATAATAGTTTGGAATTAAAAGAGTTTTGTGAAATAAGATCAGAATCATTTTACAAAACCCATTTAAAAGGAGAGAGAGGATTCATGAAAAGTCTCGATGAAAAAGAAACAGAGGCCATTAAAAATGTTTTGAAAACAATTGAAAGACATCATAAGGAAAAAAGCCGATGGGTTACCCGTTCAAGCGTTGAGGCATTTGATAATGATTTTGTTCAAATCAATGCCATATGGGGTATGGATGGATCCAGTTTTGAGGAGATCTTCGAGATAGACAGGAGGATTCTTCTTAAACCAGGGCTCACAGAATCTTTGTATTCGCCGAAGGAAAAACCATATCGGGTCATTCTTTGGGATTGCAGGTTTGAAAAATCCAAAAAACATACTATAAGCGTTACGGCAATCAATGCGGATGAGGCTGTCACAAAAGCAGCGGAAAAACTCGGAACAGATAATTATGAGCTCGAATCAACATTCAATAAAATAACAAAAGGAGGAATCCATGAGTTTTGAGGTATTGGCTAAACAAAATGAGATAGACGAAGAGTATCACAAGTCCATCGAAGAGGGTGAAACAAAAGTAAAGACTGATACCGCTTCCGGTTTTATTAATGGAATCAGCGCGTCCATGCAGAAAACAACTGTGGACGATTATGTATCAACACATGAAAATGCAATCGAAAATGCAGATAAGTTAGAGGAACTCGTTAAGAAAGCAAATGTCACCAGTATAGAGACCTACAAGAGTGCATTCGAACTGAAAGGTCTCCTTTCGTCATTGTTCTGTTACACGTTTAATAACAATAAGGATACTTTCAAAAAGGTTAGTGCCCTCGAAAGTGAACTCGGTCACAAGATCGGAACGTTTGCAAAAAAATATGGCAAGGCGTCCAAGGATATGCGGCCCGCTATCAAGTATCTCCTTTGGAACAGAAGATACACAAGCACGGACTATGCGAAGGTTGCCAACAATTTAATCAAAGCCGGGCATCTATGGAAAAGCAATAAAGGCAATTACTTTGTTACAGGGCTTCATCTGGCTGTCGGAGACAACACATTCACATTTAGCAGAAACACCGGAAAAGAATACAGAAATTACGTGAAAGTCTGCGCTATCCAGTGCTTCTATGTCTCTTCTTTTTGGCAGGATACATTGAAGGTATTTGAAGATAAAGGAATCATTGGTACCATCCCGTTGATTGATGAGACAATTTACCATCGCACATCTATCGGGGATTACAAGGGCTCTGCAAAAATATCCTTTTGTTACAAGGATAAGCAGCACATCCTTAACCATTATGTTAGTTAGGTGGCGATTATGATTACTTACCAGGTAAAAACATATATCACGACCACGATAGTAGCAAACGGATTTCCGATTGGTAAGTTTGTACAAAACCGACTCGATACCTATGAAGAACCTCAAAGGGAGGGCACAAAAAAAGGTGATCGGATAGGCTTCTCAAAAAAGAAGTATCTCGCCACATTAATGATGCTCTTTAACACAACGCAGGATTGCATCGCTAAAACCATCGGCGTCTCTTATGGTTTATTGAGAAAGTGGAACACCGAGGCAGAATTCAAGAAGATAGTTGAAGCTCATTGCAGGGAATTCGCCAAAACATTGAACGATACAGCGTCAAATGACGTGCAGTATTACAGCAAATTACTCAGGCAATGCATAACAAAAAATCAAGGATAAAGCAGCACATCTTTGAACATTATGTACCATAGATAATTATCAAAATTTAAAAGAAGGTTAAAGATGGGAAAAATGAGCATCAGATACAAAGGGAGAACCATTGATCTGGAGAACTGCGATCTTGATGAAGCCCGCAAACTGTACTGGAGTTATTTTTGGCGCACCGGGAATTTTCTCCATGCTGTATGGACTGATTTAACAAACAAAGTATATCTGTAGGCAAAACCACAGACAAAAAATACCAACAAAAAAAAATAAGGAGGCACCATGTTAGATTTCGTAAAAATCAGCGGGATTATTCCGTCTGAAGGAACACTCTCGCTCACAATGTCAAAGATCAAAGACGGACGCATCGTTGTCAGCTATGCGCCGAAATTCAAAGACAAAAATCACGAGGAATTTTCCCCGATTACACTGGCAGGCACGCCGGAAGAACTTAATGCAGAGTTTTCCGCTGCAATCGCTGATATTGCCAAACAGCAGGAAAAGCTGTACGGGCTTCTGAAGGTCAGCGCGGTGGTCTCGAAGAAAAAGGCAAGCATTACCAAAGCCGTTGCTGCCGAGGAACAGAAGGTTGCCAAGTCAGGCAGCGCTGACATTAAAGCTGATGTGAAAACGGATACAGTAAAACCCACTCAGTTCGACCTGTTCTCAGCGCCCCCCGTTAAACAGACTCCAGATACACCGTTGGAGACGAAACCGGTACCGGTCAAAGAGAAAGAAGAAGAAATTGAGGAGGACATTCTATGAGTATAGAAACATTGCAAAGAATATTCTCATACAACAACCTCAGGCTCGAAGACCCTGATCCCTCGATGACACCAGAAAAGGTCAAAGAGTTTTATGCGGGTATCTATCCGGAACTCACTCAATCCATTATCGAAGAACCGCAGGTCAGCGAGAATGCAGTCACATATAAGTTTGCAAAAACCTATGGCACAAAAGGGGCGGAAACGTTGGAAGATACCGATGACGATACCCCGGCTTCATTTTCTGATATGGAGACGTTCTGCAATATCATGTTCACACATGATATCAGATATGAGGCATTTCCTTCCGAGGTACTGGAGGCGATATGAATCTCCCGACACGGATCGAAGCGCCAGTGGTCATAGAAATCAAGGATGTCCTGTCTATGTATTCAAATAGCAGGATAATCGAAGAAATGGCGAATACCTATCCCCTTCTCGGAGGGGACAGGCCTTTTATTTTACAGAAAGATACTTGCTCAGATATGGAGCTTGTTATCAATGAAAAGTTAAAGGAACACCTGTTCCGGTATGATCGGTTAAGTAACGAAGACAACATCCTGTCTTATGAGGTGATGCACCGCTACAACGTAACGGAGTATCACCTGGCTGTGAGAATGCATATCTGCTATGTCTGTAAATGCACGTTCGATTTTGTGCTGGAAACTGACCCCGCAAGGCATAAGGCGGTAGATGCGATACGCCTCGTGGGGAAAATGATGGTACACGATCTGCTTCTGTCGGTAAGCAACCCTCCGGCATTCTATGAAGAGAAGGCTGAAATGGGTATGTTACATGAAGAATACGACATCGAACCTGAGACGATAAAAGAGTTAGAAAAAGACGTTAAGCAATTCAAGACACAATTCGGCAAAGGCCGGAAAGCGACAAAAAGCAGCAGGTTGGCGCGTCTGAAGAAGGCGAGACAATCCCTGAAAAATGAACTTGCCCTACAGGAACGCTCGATACTGGACAATGCGATAGAGCTATTTACCATATGTGCCGACCCGGAATTATCGAATAAAATGTTAAATGCAATAAATTTCGATAACTGGGAAGAAGGAGAGATAACACCACTGGCGCTGTTTTCTTTTATTGGACTACAAAGGTATTCGTCCATGGAGGATTGGTGGTGGAATGAACTCGAAGGATATAGCCAAAGCGGTTGCGCTGAGCCTGTGATTGAGGTGTCAATCCAAACAAAGGAGGATGCGGAGGGTCTAATCGGCCTTTCCAGATACTTTACGCTGCTCAAAGATCTGTTCTGCGCCATCGATAAACTGTCAGGGAATTAATAACAAATTAGAATAACAAATCAGGAGGTTATGAATGCCGGAAATGGCAGAAGCTAAAGGGAAATCAGCAATAAAGATTATTACATGGGATATCACGGAGAACCAAGTTGTGGAGCGTAGAAAAGAGTGTAGCAGGGATGAACTCGCTAAAATCCTCGTAGGCGAGACCGTAGAAGTTCCGGACCCGGAAGACCCAGAAAAAGAAGGGTATAATAACGGCTTTGTAGGAACGGTAAAAGCGTTAAAAGTTAATTACACCACGGTTGCCGACCAGGATGAAAATTGTTTCGACATCGAAGTATCAAAACTTACGGTAATGCTGTAAGGAGGGGCGATATGCAGCGGTCATGGAAATGGTACATAAAGTTCCCCCAGGATGCGTATGCCCTGGGACCCGTTGAGTTCAGCCGGAAAGAATATGAAAAACCGCCAGACGAAAAAGATGTACGCGAATACGCCAGGGGATGGGAGGGCGTCAAAAGACTCCCGCGTGGGTTTGAGTGCTGGCCCGCAAAGTAAAAATCAAATACCGGGTGACGCCACACGGCGTTGCCCGGCAACACCTTCAAGGAGGATACATATATATGACAAAACTGGAACAGATAAAACCCCGGCTGCCGATGGAGGCAGCACTGAAGCTGAGAAAGTGCGGGGTAATTAAAGACAAAAGAAAGCAGTCGCTCAAGTATGGCTGCAGAAAAACAAAAGGAAGGAAGGTGAATAATGGCAATCACACATCGTTGCAGTTTCGAGAAGGAGCCTCAGGGAATAAGCAGGCGTGAATACAACTATATCTGTAAGCAGGCGCTTTTGATATACAAGTGTGCAGATGATAATGACGATTTGCCGCAATATGTTATCACGCAGCACCCTATGGACGAACACGGAATTATTCGCAGCGGGTCTCCCCTGACAAGAGGAACTATCAGAAACATTTACAGAGGTCTTGCGTCCGGGCATGATACGAAACCGTGTTATTTGCCCCCGGAAATCATCGCATATGTATCCGGCCTTTTTGTCATGTGGTGGCGTCCCGGCGATGTGCGATACCTGTTGTTTGCGAATAACACAGGCATAAAAAGCGGGTATTCGCCCGTACCGCCTGCGCTGTTTCTTGCGAACGATCAGGGTCTGATGGTGTGGGCGCTGGAGGAAAATAAAAGACCTTTACCCGAGACAAGGCTGCATCATTACCCGCTATTTAATATTCATAGCAATGGAAGCTGCTGTATGGGGAATATCAGAGTGCCCGACAAAATGAACATCGAGGTGACAAAAGAATATGAACAACTATTCTTCGGTGGTGTGTGCAACAACGATCTACCGCCAACGCTGGATAAAATTACCGGAAAAGATTTATGGAACATGCTCATTCGTAAAAAAATGAAGCATTTCCCCATGGAGTATCTTGCAGATACAAAGAATACCATCGAAAACATATTGAACGGAGGACATATATGAATAGACTCGATGCAATTATACAAGGTACGTTTCCGACCGTGATGGTTCCGGCACACCAGGAACTCGAACCCTTGAAAGAAGGAATGACGCGCCTGCTGATGGCAAAAAACGGTCTTTATTTAGAAACAAACCCCCCGTGGGGGCATCTGACAGAACAACTGTGGGACTCTTCAAGAGAACTCCCTTACGGAGTAGTTGAAGAAAGGGATACGTTTAAAGAAGTGATTGCGAACACCGATGTGCTGGAGATAATCCGTGACGAAATCTTGCCTGTCGCAGTAGACTATGCTCTCCGCAGAAAAGAATGGGCGGGCTGGATAATCCGGCAAAACGGTAACTACAGCTTTATGCCGCTCAACATAGACGCTTCAAGGGAAAGTGTCCGCTATAATGCGGATTCCCTTGATGAAGGAGCCTGTGTCGTGGTCGATATTCATTCCCACGGGCGTATAAAGCCTTACTTCTCTGAAACAGACGACCTTGATGATGCTGGCGGAGTAAAAATATGCATCGTTATGGGGAATTTTAGAGAAGTATATTCCCATTCTCCCTTCGACCCGCAGATACGGTACGCTGTACAAGGATTTTTCATCAAAAGGGAGTGGTTATGATGCACTACCTCAAAAAAGATATTGTCATTGCGGATCAATTTTCTCCCGTAAAAATACTGCTGGCAGGGGTAGGTGGCACAGGCAGTCACATATTAACAGGGCTTGCCCGTATGAACCAGGCTTTAAAAGCGCTCGGACATCCCGGCTTGTATATATTAGCAATAGACGGAGACAACGTATCTGAAGCCAATGTCGGTAGACAATTATTCTCGAAGGCTGACATAGGCAGAAACAAGGCAACTGTTCTTGTCACACGCCTGAACGCTTTTTTCGGGACAGACTGGATGTCCTACCCATACGAGATCACGAAAGAATTCTCAAATGGAGATGGTTCGCCTCAAATCATTATCACTGCTGTCGATAGCCTCAAATCCCGCATTCTCTTTTATAGGTCCGCAAAAAACCTCACTGCACACTACTGGATGGATACCGGGAACACGGCGGATACGGGGCAGGTTATATTCGGATCGGTTAATCCTGTGGAACAACCCGATAAACCAGGAGTAACACCGTATCTTCCGAACGCTGTAGACCTCTACGGCAATAATCTCTCAGTCGGGGAGGAAGACAGTCAGGGTCCAAGCTGCTCTATGGCGGAAGCCCTAAACAGGCAGGATCTCTTTATCAATCAAATGGTTGCAACCTGCGCACTTCATATTCTGTGGCAGGGATTCAGGTACGGCTATCTCACGCAGCATGGCGCATTCATCAATATGCAGTCGATGACGACGCGACCGCTTCCCGTAGACCCTGAAACATGGAATAGAATGGGGTGGAAGGGAATCAAGGAAAAGAAGAAAAAATCTAAGTCGGCAAAATAAAGTGTGCTATCAGCTTCGCAAGCCTCTAACTCAAAAAGTTAGGGGCTTTTTTATGCATTATATGTTTGCTGTAAGATAAACTGTATGTGGTAACTTTTGATGAAAGCGATGTATTACTTTGAAGAAAATTAACAGTTAATGACTGTTTTTGATGAACTTGAGAAACAAAGATAGCCTGAAGGCCCCATAAACTAAAGCCTGCCACAGCAAACCTGACTGTTTTCTTCTGGCTATTGTTACAATAACAATATTAAAGTAAACAATGGAAACAGCTTCCTCGGCTTCCCCTCATCACATATTGCGCTCATACTTTGGTTATGATGCGTTTAGAGGCAATCAAGAAGATGTTATTCGACACCTTCTGTCTGGAAAAGATGCATTCGTTCTCATGCCCACAGGAAGCGGTAAATCGTTATGTTATCAGATCCCTGCCATTATTCTTCCGGGAGTATGTGTAGTCATTTCCCCTCTTATTGCCCTTATGCAGGACCAGGTGGACGGGATCAGTGAACTTGGAATTAAAGCAGGATTTCTTAATTCTACCTTAAGTCCAGGTGAAGCATACAGAGTTGAGAAAAAAGTAATCGCCGGTGAACTGGATTTACTTTATGTAGCGCCAGAAAGGATGATGACAGAAAACTTCATGAGGCTGCTTAAAAGGATAAAAATAAGCCTGTTTGCAGTAGATGAAGCACATTGCGTCTCTCAATGGGGCCATGATTTCAGGCCAGAGTATTTAAAACTCAACATCCTTCCGGAAGAGTTTCCTCATGTGCCGCGTGTTGCCCTCACTGCTACCGCTGACGAGATTACGAGAAAAGAAATAATAGAAAAGCTGCACCTTGAAAACGCCAGTCATTTTGTATCAAGCTTTGACCGTCCAAACATATATTACAGGATAGATGTGAAACAGAACGAAAAAGTCCAGCTTGTAAATTTTATCCAGGATGAACACCCTGGTGATTCGGGAATTATTTATTGCATGACGAGAAAAAAGGTTGAAGCTATTGCAAGCTTCCTCTCTGAAAAAGGTTTTACTGCTCTTCCTTATCACGCAGGCCTTGAACAAGAGCTGCGGCTTCAAAATCAGAGGAGGTTCCTCCAGAACGAAGGCATGATTATGGTTGCAACTATAGCATTCGGGATGGGCATCGACAAGCCGGATGTTAGATTTGTAGCCCATTTAAATCTGCCAAAAACGCTTGAGAGCTATTACCAGGAAACCGGACGTGCAGGACGTGACGGTGAAAAAGCTGATGCATGGATGATATATAGCCTTGCCGATACAATTATTCTACGGCAGATATTGGAATCTTCTGACGGGAACGAACAATTCAAATGGATTCAGAGACGCAAGATGGAAGCCATGCTGGGATATTGCGAAACAACAAAATGCCGCAGACAGGTCCTGCTGGGATATTTCGGGGAAAAACTTTCCGAAGCATGCGGAAAATGTGATGTGTGCGAAGGGAGAGTGGAAACCATAGACGGAACACTGATTGCCCGGAAAGCCCTCACATGTGCATACAAGACAGGGCAGATGTTTGGAGCTGCGTATTTGACCGATGTATTGCTTGGAAAAGAATCAGCGAGAATCCAAGGTTTCGGTCACGATAAACTGCCTGCTTTCGGTGCTGGAAAAGAACTTTCTGAAACAGAGTGGAAGTCTGTATTCAGGCAGCTCGTTGCTGCAGGCCTGTTAAGGGTGGACATTGATGGTAAGGGTGGTTTTAGATTGACCTCAAAGTGTAACTCTATATTCAAAAATGAACAGAAGGTCGAGTTACGGAAAGACCCTGTTCCTGCTTATCTTACAAAAAAAGCTAAACCTGTAAAAGCCAAATCTGAAACATCTAACGAAAGGAATAAAGTCAAAACCATTGCCTACCCCTTTCAAAACGAAATCTGGAATGCGCTTCGTTCACTAAGACACGAAATCGCAGAAAAGAAAAGGCTGCCGGCATATGCTATCTTCCATGACAGCACACTGAAAGCACTCTGTGAACATCTCCCGGGTTCGTTGGAAGAAATGCGGAGCATTCCGGGAGTAGGTGAAAAAAGGCTTGAGATGTATGGCGAACAGATTCTGAAAATTATCAAACAGATTAAAGGGAAAAATATTAATAATTCTGAATCTCTGAAAAAATCATCCAATTCTACAGATAATCCATCTACAGATACAGAACCCACAGAAGAAGCAGACCATAGTGCTGCCAAAAACGAAAAAGAGATGAAAAAAGAGGAAATACTTCAGCTCATTAGTCACAGTAAACTTACCTCGAATGAAATAGCTGAAAAAGTTGGTGTCTCAATGCAGACCGTATGGGCATACAAGGGCCATATAAACATGGGTACTTACGAAAATAAAGCAATAACAGACGAAGAAAACACCTCCGGGTCAGATGAAACGATTGACAACCCCATGGGCTCTGTAAGTCAACAAACCGGGAATCCACAACAAATAACCATAGCGGAAGCTGTTGAGATTGTAAATAATCTTCCGTTGGTCATACAGAATGATGAAAATACGGATAGTCTAATCTCGGAAACCAGAGCAAGCTATAGAAGGGCTTTTGAACCGTGGAGTAAAAAAGAGGATGATCTTCTCATAGAACTGTATCGCAGCGTTGAAGCAACCAAGGCTCTGGCTGAGATTTTATGCAGACAACCAACTGCCATAGAATCCCGTATCTTCAGGCTGCAACAAAGTGCTATCAAGCAACCCGGTAATGCTTAACATTGTGAATCAGTTATTGTTTTTGCCTCGACTTGCCAGACGAGCTTTTATCGCAGCTTTCACTTCATAATACACAGAAATGACCAGTGAGAAAGTTAAAATTACCAATTATTTTGTACACCTACCTATACGTACCAAAATATCTTGACCTCCGGTAATGCAGGGGTTAATCATTTATCCTGCTTTCTCTAAACAAAAGAAAAAGGAGGAAGAAGATGGAACATGTAAATGCAATACCTAAACAGGCAGACAGCAGCAAAGAAGGAGTACGTGAGCGGACCACGCTCGACCATATCATCGAAAGACTTGCCTCTATGGAGCTTCCCGGCAAGGAGTACCTTGAGCAGTACATGCATTACAAATGGCGGGTAAACCACAAGCCCAAAACTATGAAAGGCTCTTTCACTTCGATTGTGCTTTTTCTAACGTTTTATGGGGCATCGGGCAAAAGCGACATTACCCGCCTTGAACGTTCTGATCTTGAGGCCTTTATCGAGCACGAGCAGGATCGCGGCATGTACATCTCGACGGTAAAAGTGCGCATGGCCTCCGTAATCGCTTTCGTCCACTTCCTCATGGAACAGGACATCCTCTCCTCATTGCTCCTTAAGAAAACAATCAGATTAAAACTTCCCGAGACCCTCCCCCGGGCAATGAACCCGGGTGATGTAAAAAGACTCATCGGGTCGATCGACGTCGTGAGGGATCGCGCGCTTATCCTTCTCCTTTTGCGGACAGGAATACGTATCGGCGAGGCCTTAAGCCTCACCATGAACGACATCGACCTCGCAGAGAAGAAGATCCATGTGCTGGAGGGGGAGAAAAACAGCATGGGCCGAGTGGTCTATCTCTCGGGAGATGCCGTCTTCGCGTTGAAGCGGTGGCTGGCTGTACAGAATAAGGAAAACGCTTACATCTTCTCCGGACGGGGCAATTCCCCCATCTGCTACAGCACCGCCAGAAGCCGCTTCTTTGTCTACCTCAGGAAAGCCGGACTTGAACATAAAGGCTATACGGTTCACTGCCTTCGTCACACCTTTGCAAGCGAGCTCCTCAATGCCGGCATGCGTCTCGAAGTCTTACAGCAACTCTTAGGCCATCGGGATATTGAGGTCACCCGGCATTATGCGAGGCTTACCGACAGAACCAGGGAAGAAGAATACTTCCGTGCCATGGCGATCATCGAAAAAGGAGGGATCCATGGAGATTACTGAGAGATACGGCAGGTCGCTTAAGAGAAAAAACTGTGCCCCGTACACAATAAAGAACTACATGAACAGGATAGCTCATTTTACCCGTTGGCTTCGTATTCCCCTCTTTGAGGTAACCCGCCGGGAGATAGGGTTGTATGTGGACCGCCTCCTGAGGAAACACTGCTCGCCGAAGACGATCGCCTGCCATTTGCAGACCCTGCATCTGTTCTTCGCCTACCTCATCGAGGAAGAAAAAATAGCGATGGACAACCCTGTTCGAAAGGTCTCTATCCGTCTGCCTAAACCTTTGCCCCGGTGCCTGAAGGACAAAGATGCAGAGAGGTTTTTTGCCGTTATCACCGATCCGAGGGACAAAGCCATGTTCATGCTCATGCTCCGCTCGGGTCTGAGGGTCGAAGAGGTTGCCGGCCTCACAGTCGATGCAATAGACTACCGGAGACGGCAGTTGTTTGTAGTAAGGGGAAAAGGCGCCAAGGACAGGGTGGTCTATCTCAGCGACGATGCTATATCCGCCCTTGGCGTCTATCTGGCAAAACGGCCGTCGAAGGCAAAGAAGCTCTTCCTCGTTCAGAAAGGGCTGCATAAAGGAACACCGATCTCCGTCCGGGGGATCCAAAGAAGGATGGAACGCTATGCACAAAAGAGCGGGGTCACTGTATCATGCCACGCACTGAGGCACACATTCGCAACCCAGCTTCTGAACGCAGACGCCGACCTCGCCACGATCCAGGACCTTTTAGGCCATGCGCACATTACAACGACCCAGCGGTACTGCCGGGTGGCCAACCTCAAGGTCGAACGGGACTATCACAAGGCCATGGAAGTGGTCCTGCAAAGAACCCAAAAGATGGAGGACGGGCACAACCGTCCTCACTGGTCAAACCCGGTCAGGAAAATGTGCATCCCCCTTAGTTCGCCGGAAGATGAAGAAAGGAGCTTTAAATGGCAAAAAGTAAAGATGAACTGAATAACATGGTCGATGAGATCACCATCGATGCGTACAACGACGACGAACAACTCAGCGCCTTCGGGCAAGCCTTTGAGGACGACCTCTCCCTGCCCGCGGAGGCCTTTGTGGTAGGAGAGCCTGTGACAGTGATGGCAATCGGATACGAGGGGAACGAGCGTCAGGGGCTCACCGCTACATGCCGGCGGGACGGATCCATATATATGGTTGCGGCCCACAGCCTCATCTTCCCTGACAACTCAAAAGCGGGCGATTATATAGCGGCCTACCGCACATGGCTCGGCATCGAGCCTTACCTGCATGTCAAGAAACGACCAACAGACGACCTCGACATGAGCAGGGCCGCCGAACTCATCGTCCTTTCGGTTAGAACAAACGCCATCTCATGCCGTATCCCCGGAAAGGACCGTAGCCTTACCCTTCGTCCCTCCGGATACCGGGAGATCGCGCCGGGCGAGATCATTACCGTATCTCCACGGAAGAAGTGGCAATATAAAGGCCATCTGTACCTTGCCGGCGAGATCATCGCATCTCGCACCGATATACCAACTCTGGGGCTTGCGCCTTTAACGCTCCATGAAATTGGAGTGTGGGACCCCGGAGAACACTATTGGGGAGAGCCTCCATTGGAGTTATGGGCCAGGCCCGTAATCAAGCGGGGCATACGCCCCGAATATGAAATGGAGCAGGTGCTTCCCGGCGAAGACCCCGACAATCCCGACACAGACCCGATCCTTGATGCCGTCGACCTCGAACAGTCAGGTGACCACAAAAATGCCCGCCGCATACTCATGGATATGCTCGCATCGGATCTGCGCTGTCTCGATGCCCATGCACATCTGGGAAATTTTGCGTTCCCCCGGAACCCCGACATGGCAGTCCGCCATTACGATATGGGAATCAAAATAGGAGAGTTCTCCCTCGGTTCAAACTTTGACGGTCTCCTTCCGTGGGGGTGCATACACAACCGGCCCTTCCTCCGCTGCCTCCACGGTTACGGCCTTTGCCTGTGGCGCTTTGGCCGGTTGAGGGATGCGGAAAAAATATTCACCCGCATGCTCTGGCTCAATCCGACGGACAACCAGGGTGCACGTTTTAACCTGTCCGAGGTAAAAGGAGGAAAGACCTGGCATGAATAAAGATCTATCAATAAAACAGGAAGTTATCTGTGGGAATGTGGAAAGCTGTTCCACCTTCCCACATTCCCACAGACACGGCGGCGGCGGATGTGATGGCCTCAGAAAAGGAAACAAATTGTCTTGACAGAAGCATGGAGAAAAGCGATAATAAAAAATGGTGTTTAACTATATAATATCAATAGAGAATGTAGGATATGGTACGTATAGCACCTACAAGTCTACACCATGACGGTTTTGCCTTTATGCACCATTACCACAAAAAAGCTGCAAGACGACGGCCTTCAAGGCGTTCTTTTTGGCTTTACGCATACGATTTTTTACCCGATAAGAGCCTTACTCCGTACAGAACCCCCAGCCCAATGGTGATCAAAATCAGAACAAGAACCGCAGTGCCCTCGATATCCGCTCCGGAAAGTCGCATAAATATGGCAACCGGAAGGGTTTCAGTCTTCATAGACATCGAACCGGCTACAGTGATTGTTGCGCCGAACTCCCCTACAGCCTTTGCCCAGGTGAGAACAGAGGAGGCAATAATGCCCCGTTTGCTCAACGGCAGAACAACACTGAAAAAAACGTCGGAGGGTGTGGCTCCAAGGGTTCTTGCTGTTTCTTCGTAGACTCGGGGAATTTCATCCATGGCTGCCTTGATGAGCCGAATGGCTACCCCTACCGTGGTAACGAACTGAGCGAGAAGTATCCCGTATACCGTGAAAACAAACTGTACCCCCCGCTCCTGTACAAATTGTCCTGCAGGAGTGTTGAAAGAAATGAGAATCATCGCGCCCAGCGCTACCGGGGAAACGATCATAGGAAGTTCGAGAAGGGTGTCTATAATCTGTCTGCCGAAAAAGGTGAACCTCGACAAGGCGTATGCCGAAGGAAGGGCAACGAAAACGGAAATGGCCGTGGCGACAGTCGCAGTGATGAGACTCAATCGAACGGAAAACAGTACTCTTTCTGAAAAAAGCGTCTCGGTAAACAATGAGCCTTTATAGAAGTAAAAAAGGCAAAGGATAAGTCCTGCATAGACGCAGAAAACCCCTACACTGAACGCGATAGTAAGCCGCTTAAAGCTCACTTACCCACCCACTGGGCGGGAACCACATACTCTCCCCCAACCGGCTTTTTTTCTCCAATCCAGGTGATAGCTTCCTCCGGGCTCATAAAGTAATGGTATTTCTTAAACAAGGCTTTTCCTTCATCGGACAGAATGAAATCAATGAATTTTTGGGCAAGGGGCCTATTGGAAGTGAATTTTGAAATCCCTATTGGAATATATCCGATACGGACTATTTCGTGTTTCTTAAGGGCAATGGTCTCAATACGTGCAGGGTCCCAATACTGAAACACTTCCCACCCTATTACTGCATCAGCCGTCTTTAAGGAGATGGCCGTTGCTGTTTTCTCACAGCTTTCGGTATAATTGACGAGGTTCTTTCTGAACGCGGCCTTTTCTTCCAAGGTAAAATTCTTTTCTATAATTTCTACCGCGTAAAGTCCGACACAGACACCGTCGGGGTTGGCTATGGCAACTCGAATAGAAGGCTTTGTAAGATCTCGTAGTGATTTAATCACTTTCGGGTTACCCTTCTGCACGTTAATCGCGGGAACAAGGTACACTACATAACGTTCCGTCTCCGGGAACACCAGCCCCTTCTTTTTGGCTATTTCCATATAATCAGATGAACCTGGGAAATAGATGTCCCCTTTCTTCGCGAGGGTCATCTGAGAAAGAACAAAACCCGATCCACCGAAGGTCACATTAACTTTGACTCCTGTTTTTTTCTCAAAAACCTTGGCTGCTTCTTCGGTTGGTGGCTTGCTTGCAGCACCGGCAAACACAAGAAGTTCTTCGCTGTGCGAATTGGGCGTTCCGGTGAAGAGGAAGAGCAGACCCATCGTAAGGGCAAACAGAATGATTTGTTTGGACATCATTGACAATATTCCTCCTTGGTAGTTTCTTGATTCCGTTATATAATATCATAGATAACGCCTAAAGGGAATAGCAAAAAGGCGACCAGAGGGCAATCGATTACCACTTGATATGTTTATATCGTGGAAAATAAGCAGAAACTTGCTTTCAGGAAGTTGCAAACGCCATCTTCTGCTGAAAAAATCACAATCAAATATCTGCACCTTTCAACCCATAATAAACGGAAATTTATCATAAATATTGGCACATTGGCGGGGATTGCACACACCTACAAGTCAGGCATAGGGTCTTTTGACTTTGCTACGTATAGAAGGAAGAAATGTTGGTTTATGGTAAACCGGTATCATCGGTAAATATAATGATACCGGTTGAATTGAATAATTTAATGGGTCTTGAGGTCTCGAAGTCCCTGAAGTCTAGAAGGGAGCAGGATCAGGGGAGTTGGCGGAGGTATTCCACCGCGTAGTTCAGTTCTACGTCTACTCCTCTCGTGAAGTTCAGGACATTTTCCATCGTCTTCGGTACCCGGAGGCCCGGGGCAATACCGCCTGTCCCTTCTGTTCCGCTGTCGAGCTGGATGATGCCGTTTACGTCAAGTGAACGCCCATAGGGATAGCCGAAGGAATAGCCTCCCGGCATATAAATTTTTCCTCCCACCATGCCGAAGGAACCGTTGGTGCCGTGAAAACCGATGACCTTCCCTTTTGGCGCACGGCTTATTCCCATGGCCACCCCTTCACCGGAACTGACACAGGAGGGGTTGACGATGGCAACGACAGGGCCGCCGTAATGGGGGGTCTGCGGGGTAATGTACGTTGGCGGACCACCGATCGTTGTGGTTCCCGCCGCTTCGTTAAGGAAAACATCCTCGAACGCCCCGGTCTGCGCGTTGTACTGGTTTATTGTTTCGTAGAAGGCAGTGGAAGAATGGAAGAACCCCGATATGTCCGCCGCAACCTGGTCAGAACCGCCATGGTTTCCACGGAGGTCAATGATGATTCCGGGCACGCTGTTGGTCACGAAGTATTGGACTGCCTCCAGAAATTGATCGTACACCCCAAGAGGACGGCCCGAAGGATCATTTTCGCAGTGTATCTTTATGTATCCGTAGCCGTTGTCCAGCCTTCTGTATTCAACCATCTTGTCAAGCTTCAAGAGCTCTTCAATCGTAAGGGATGGGGAGAAATAGGCCATCGACAGGGTTGCCATATTATCGTCCACAGAGATGAGGGTAGCCGATGAATCGGAAGAGGCATCCCGGTTCCTGAACGAGAGACTCAGCACTGTACTGATGGGGGCGCGGGCGAGGAAACGTATCTTTTCCAGCCGCCGATGTTCTTTGGTGGCGGTTGGAGAGGTCCAGAGAAGCCTTACATCGTTTATCGCCTGTTCCATTGACTTGCCGTTCCAGGAGAGGATTTCCGCTCCTTCGGCTATGCCGGCTATGCCGGCGGGGCTCCCCGTTATAACGGCAGCAGCGATGATCCGGCCGTCGTCGAGCCCGGCAAGCGCGAGCCCGTAACCTCCGCCGGCCTGTTCGGAAAAGATTACCTGGTCTATGGCAGGGGGGCTTACATGCCCGTCGGGAATAGACGTAACGTAGTCCAGTAGGGCACAATAGTACGCTTTCTGGTCTTTTGCCGCTTCTGCGGCGGCAATGTGGGGCCTGAACGCGGTGAAGAGACCGTTCCAGTCAATTCCCTTCCACTCGGTGAAGGCATACTCGGCAGAAAATTTGGCATGGGCTGCATCAAACGCCTTCGACCAGTTCAGGCAACTAAAATCGGATGGTGGAGGGGTCAAGTACCCCGTCTCCACGCCTTGGACCCAGTCCACGCCTTGCTTTGCCTTAATCCAGTATGCCTTTGCTTGGTTGAAGGTACAAATCGGGGGGAAGGGACTGTTCACAAGGTTCCAGCCTGCATGGAGCCTGAAAGCCGGCGGGGTGGCAGGCTGGCCGGTCAACAAAAGCTTCGCCGGGGCTTCCAGATAGATCCAGTAACCTTTGCCGAACTCAAATGATGTCAAGGTGTTTTGACCTTCCACCCCTGCTCCTTGCCCCTTGTATTTCAACCAGGTTTTGTTCACGTTGTCATATCCCCAGATGATGCGGACACTGGGGGATATATCCTTGAGCACCGACCCGATAGAGGTATCAGATGAAGGGAGTTGGGGAAATGAGACAAAATTCCAGCCCCCGGAGAGGGAAATGGAGGTCTCCCGGGATTCCATATAAAGGTTGACCGTTTTATCAGGGCTTGCGTCGGTGAGCATAATGAGGTCGGGAGGAGATGAATCCATATACCCCCTCCTTGAAAGGAGAAGGGTATAGGTGCCCGGAGATTGCGGATAAATAGTGTAATTGCCTGACGTATCCGTGAAGACGTTACCCGTGTATGCGCTGCTGGAAATATCCTTCGCGGTAACAAGGACATCTTTGAGGGGGCTCTGTGTGGACAGATCCCTTATTACACCGGAGATGGTGTAGGCCTGTGCGGCCGATGCGTCGGCGGAGAGCAGAAAAATCAGACACAGGGTAACGGTCAGGAGTACAGGCAGGGACACGGTCGATAATGTCTTTCTCATGGCGTCCTCCTTTATCAATCAATGGGTACATATTTCCGTTTGTTCCGTTATTCGATCAGAATGATGTCCATTAATATAGTATACCACATATAACACGCTGAGTTTGAATTTTGACGCATTGTACAGCATAAAATATTGATGCGGTGAAAGAAACAACGCATGACCGCCCACGCTTTCGGTCCGGGACAAATCGAGATATTATGGAAAAACCTGTTACGAACAGCATGGAGCCGCCCAAACCCTGAATGAACCGCGAAATTACAAGAAAAGACAGGCTGTATGCGATACCACAGAAGTAATGAGCCGAGAGAAAATAACAGGTATCCGCCGATAAAAACTCTTTTCAATCCGACTCTGTCGGCTATCTTCCCGAAAAGAAGCATTGTGCTCACGATGGCAATTATATAGCTCAAGGCAACCCGGCTCGATGTGTCAGTACTCCTAAAAATGCTGCTATTGTTGGGAGGGATATATTGACGATATACTCATCGACATTGACGATGAATGCAACAAAGGCAAGGTTTAAAACAACCCGAAAAAATGATCATTGACTAAAAAAACCTGCATTTTTTGTGTATAATATTGAACTTTAAACTTGGGTATGAACCTAACGCAATCGAACAGCAATAAATTGTAAAATCTATAAGCATCTTGATTTCTTAGATATTGATTTATCGCCCCCCCCCATATAACTGATTTTCTAACAACCACATTTAAAATTCAAGAAAAAGCATCATGCTTTATTGCTTTCCGCTTGTAACATTGAACTGTAAAGGAAAGCGTCCTATGCTTGGTTACAGGAAGGCTTTGATAAAATGTTATCCATAACTTGTTTAAAAACAATGAAAGTGACAAAGCTGCGTTTGGCACCCGCAACTAAATGACCTCCCATCAAAGGGAAAAACAATGATTATCACTTGAATGGTGCTGATATTTAATGAGATGCCCATCTTCTCTTATTAGACCAGGGGTTTCAGGATGGGCGTCTTAAGGGAATGCTAATTCAGGAGGCTATGTTTATGGCGATAAAGGCTCCTCATGCCTAGCCAGACAATTGTCACCAGGAGAATTAACATGAGGAGCGCAGGCACGACGCCGATGGTGAGACAGAGATAACCGAAGCCCACGGCAGGGAGCAGGAGCATCCTCACCCCGGTCTTCATGGCCTCGCTCGTACTTATTGTATCTGCTATGGAAGGCGATACCCTGTAATACCACTCCACAAAAGATCTTCCAACTGAGTTCACAGAAAGAAATGCATCCCTGAACTCTCTCAGGATTTGCACATAGGGGTGGAGGTATGACCCGTAGGCAGCTGTTGCAATGAAGCACCCGCCTCCGCCGCCTCCTCCTGATACCGCGGTTGCCGTGGAGATACCGACACCGACGGGATCGGATATATTGCCGTCCGCTACACCGTCATTGTCGCCTGCGCCTCCATCGGTGACGGTCAGCGTTGCAGTACTTCCATTGATCGTTACGTTTGTGAACTGGTAAAAACCGCTGCTGTCGCTTACCTTGTATATCCTGCTCCCTGCCGGAATCCCGCTGGGGAAAGCAAGGCTGACCTGAACGGTTCCTCCGACAGGAACACCGGTCAGATTGTACGAGACCACGCCGTCCTTAAATATGTATCCCGTGGGTTTATTTGTCTGGTTAAGGCTTGGGTCTGTATCGAGAAGGACGTTCACATTGCTGATGGTCGTGGCGGCGGTGTCTATGGTAATCTTCCCTGTACCTGTCGGTGTGGAAGGAGAAGCCTTGTTGGTCGCTATCGTTGTGAAGCTCCACCGGGCATTCCCGGCCGTCGATTGAATTGAAGCGGCATATGTTTCTCCATTTGATAAATTGCCTGATGGCGTGAATGTTACTATCTTTCCGTTGAAGGATACAGCGCCCTGTACGGGGGTGTTCCCGCTGCCTGTGACGGTGAATGTGGTCGTAGCTGCAGGAGGCGCGGTTGCAAAGGTTGCGGTAATAACTGCATTTACAGACACGTCTACTGCATTAGCAGCAGGGGATGTGGAGGTAAGAGGCGTTGGCGGCTGGTAGCCCTGAAAGGTTCTGCTGTAGACCTTATTTCCAAAGTCATTGTACAGATCAGCGGTGACCGTTTCTCCATTGACAGTCCATAGAGTCCAGTGGTTCTGACCCGGCATGGGGTTGCCCGAGGCATCGAAGACAGACCCCGAATCCCCGTTCATCCAGTGGATAACACTTTTGCCGTCCCATTTTGTGCCTGATACCTGGCCCCACTGATCGTTAGAGGAGTGGATGTGTCCTGTGATATAGGCATCTACATTGTAATCGACGAGTATCTGCCAGAGGGCATCCCTGTCTGCCGGATGGCGGACCATGCCTTCGGCAGGATCCCCTGGTTTGACAAAGGCCTGGGCATGGCCGAGGACAAAGATATGACGGACACCCCGGGCCTGGGCATCCTGCAAATCCTTTTTCAACCAGTTCTGCTCCGCTGTGCCGAACCGGTACATTCCATACTCGGGGGGTCCATCTGCTTCATCATACCGGCAGTTGTCTATGGAGACGAAATGGGAGTTGCCCCAGTCGAATGAATAGACCGTACCGGGATACTTAGCGGTGATAAGATTGAGCGGGTCGGGACCGGTCGGCTGTGCGAACTGCTGATTGAAAATGACAATCGGGTCCTGCCCGGCCGGTATGGTTCCCGCCATTAACATCTCGTGGTTCCCGGGGCTGATGAGAAATGGTGTAGTTGCAGCGAGCACATCGGTAGCATTTTTGTAATTACTGTAAAGGGTTTCTCTGTACGGCCAGTTTGCGTGGAAGAGATCGCCTGCATTAATAGCAAAACTCGGCTTCTTAGCCGCTGCAAGCTTTATAATATCAATAAATGCCTTCGGCAGACCTTTTACATCATCTGCTGTTGTAGGCCCCCTGTTGTCAGCCATGGTGACAAAGGTGAACGGGGTCTCCGGAGGGACGGCGGTAGAGAATGTGTAATCCGGCGATGCGGCATTCCCTGTAACGACCTGATAATGATATGCAGTAGCGGGGGAAAGGCCGGTAATAGTCAGCCTGTGGGCATTCGTCGATACATCTTCAAGTTTGGAGAAGGTATAATTTTGGGTCAGTCCCCATTTTATCTCTCCTATTTCCGGTTTATCGGTATCCCAGTAGATGGTTGCATCCGTTTTGGTAACGAGCCCGATCCTTGGTCCGTGGACAATAGTAATATTTTCCGGGGTTGTAAAGGCAGTCATGGAGGATGGGGCAGTTGTATTGCCGTTATTATCTTTATAGACGACCCTCCATTGGTATTGCCGTGCTGCCTGGAGGGTGCCCGCTGGAAGGGTGAACTGTGTCAGATTATTGGTATCAAAACAGCTGTAAGTGTTACCTTTGGCATCTTTACAATTTGTTACGAAAACCACATTATTCGAGCTGTCCCGGACGATCCACTGGCTGGCCTGATGGATGCCCGGCATAGATGATGCAGTGAGCGTCGGGGTGAGTGTATTAACTGTTTCACCCTTTGCGGGAGATATGTTTGTGGCGGGAGGCAGTATTTCAAAGGCATCGATGGTATTTCCTGATACGTCCATGACAGTTGCAACCATCGTGTTGCCTGATACATCAAACCTGGCAAAGTGATAAATAGATTGTGCCTTTATTATATAGGGCGCTGACACCGGGTCATATGGCGTATCCGAGGTCAGGTCTGCCCCGCCGCCGCCAAGGGTAAGGTAGGTGATGCCGTTTACGAGGAGCCGGGAATAGAAGTGCTGGTGGCCCTGGATAACAAGGGGAACATTGTTTGCCTCAAAGACCGGGCCGAGGGCATCTCTGATATCCACCGCCAATGCTGCATCTATGGGATACCGGGAGGCCCACATGGGGGCATGGAAGACCGGGATATTCCACTGCGTCGAAGATCGCATGTTACCTGAAAGCCAGGCATACTGGGGAGTACCGCTGGTAAACTCGGAAAAGAATACGTCCAGCATCAGGAACCTCGCAGGTCCGTAATCGGCGAGGTAATAGTAATCCTTGTACTGTCCAGGGCCTTTTGGTAAGGGATAAAGACTATAGGGTAAGTATTTATAGAAGATCTCCCCGGGACTTGTCTTTTCGTTTATATGGCAGGCGTTGGCAGCGGTCATGCCGGTATAGGGATATGTGCTCAGATTACACTTGCCTTGCTCATCAAGAATCCCCGGCCAGTAGTGCTCGTGGTTCCCTACGCAGGCCAGAAGGGGAAGATTCGCCATGAATGTCAGCGAGCCCGCGAGGGTCCTGTTGAAGTACTGATGATCCCAATAGTGCTCGTCCATTCCGCAATTGACAAAGTCGGAGGCGTTAATGAGTAATGTCTGCCGTATCGGAACATTCTGGCTCACATCGCTCATGATCTGCTCTTCTACCACGCTGTGCTGGGTGAATGAGGTGTCTGAAGGGAGCTGCGCCCCCCTGATATCCCCATATCCGTAAAAGGTGAGGGACGTTGATGCGGGGTCCGGAGGGGTCATAAAAGAACCGCTCGCCGATGTGCCGTCAACAGCAATCCGGTAGTAGTACGTCGATCCAGCGTTGAGGCCTGTTATGATATATGAGAATTGATGCTCGTTCTGGCCGCTTCCGCTTTCCGGGACCGGAACCGGGAGTCCGTAATTGCCCGGGCTTGTCCCCCACTGAATGGTCGCGCTTGTTGGCGTTGAATCGGTCTGCCAGAGGACGGTCATGGCATTGTTGTCAACAGTCGTAGTGCCTGTCTTAGCAGCAAACAATAAATATGGTCCCTTCCTCAGATTCGCACCTGCACCAGAAGAGACTCCGGCTAAAATAACGAAAATGAAAAGCATGCAAATAGCTGCGACAAAAATATGTTTTAAAAGGGAGAACATATAATTATTTCTTAATTTTGTTCGTATTGTACCACAGATATCTCAAATGTCAACAATGACCGCAAGGCGTCAAGTCAAAACATGAATGTCCGGTTTAATTCTGTTGCGTCTTCTCCCTGCATACCATGATTCATTTCCCTGCCAGAAAAACGATTACCACTTCAAGTTCTGTACTGTAAAGTAAGCTGCTCTATGCAACATTAAGGAAGAAGCCCGGAATCTAAAGGAACAGAAAACAAGCCTTCAAAACATTACGTATTTCTAACCGTATTCAATAAGCCTTTCCGATAATTCAAACGACTCAAAAAGTTTCCGGCATAATCAAATAAGTAATACATAATCAAAATCTTCAGTAGGTTTATCCGAAAACTTTTCAAATAAACTTTCAGAACAACCTTCAAAAAAATCCAAATAATAAGGAGCCGCCATGAGAACGCCATTGTTCATTATTGTGTCGTTAATCAGGAAAGTGCTGTTAGCTGTCGCATGTTGCGAACTGCCAGAAATACAGCACCGACTGAACGCCGTCCGTCTGAGGGCATATCTGAATCAAAAAGCATGTTCGAGAAAACACGCGAAAAAAATCGCATGTATCTATGAAGCAATCGTACACCCAATAATTTATACCAAGGAGGCAATATGATCATAGACAAAAACACGTTATTAAAACCTTTATCAGCAATCAGCAGCATCAGCGAACAACGCGGATATACAAATCTTCTGCCCATTCTGAATAACTGCCTGATAGAGTTTAATGGCAGTTTCAGCATCTTCGCAACGAACCTGGAAGTGTCCGCAACAATCGAAACGCCCTACAATCACAGCGGGGAGTCTCAAAAGATATGCATTCCCACAAAAATGTTCCTCGAATATCTCAAATCACTCAACGATGGCGACGTAGAACTCACCCTCGAAGTAAATGTCTTGAGGGTACAGCAGGGGAGAACAAAGGCGGAGTTTTCTTTGGCAGAAGCTGATGAGTATCCTGCTGCATCACAAAACGTCGATGCAGATGAGAAGAAGATGGAGTTTACCATCAAAAAAGACATCTTAAGATCGCTGATTAAAAAAGTAGCATTTGCCATTGCGGCTGATGGAGCGAGAGGTCAGGCCGTGACGGGTGCATACCTCGAACTCAGCAACGGAAAAATCAAGATGGCAGGAACAGATGGCTTCAGGCTCGCTGTTATCGAATATAGTGATCCGTCTCTGACCACCGTCGATACATCAAGTATAATCATCCCGCGGAGGGGGCTATCAGAAATTGCCCGGTTAGCAAACGAAGAAATAAAGATAACAGCGGGCAGGGGAAGTGTCACTGTCATATCAGGAAACACGACGCTCGTATCAAAACTGATCGATGGCATATATCCAGACGTTGACGACGTGATACCGGAGTACCGGGAAGGAGCAACCATAGGCAGGGAAGCCTTGCTCAGATCATTAGGGCAGGTCGGTACCGCAAGCGAAAAAGGGGCAGTGAAAATCAGTTTTGATGACAAATCTATGAAGGTAGAAGCGGAAGGTGGTATCGGGAACATAGAAACCGTAGTTGATGTTGAGTACACGGGGGAACCAATGACTTTCCTTTTTAATCAGCGGTATCTCACGGATGCGCTTTCTCACTTAGAGGAAGAAACCATCGTACTGGCACTGCCGACCAACGGCTACGGTGCGGTGATGATGCGCGAGGTTAAAGACACAACTGTTTATACCAACATAATCATGCCGATCAGAGGATAGAAGACACAGCAACAGCCTATGGAGACATGTAGGCTGTTGCTACCACAAAAAAGGAGTAGACATTATGTATAAATGGATAAAACAATGGAAAGTGCAGGGCTCAGGCAAAGAAGTATATACGGTATCCGTGGATAAAAACGGTTGCTACGGCTGCTCATGCCCCGTTTGGAAGTTCAAAAGGGTAGGGTGCAAGCACATAGACCTCATAAAAAGCAACCCAAACCATATGAACGGCAGCAATACATACCGGTCCGCGACGCCCGGTAATGTCGGAGAGGTGACGATTGTCGGTGTCAACGTATTATATCCCTTAGTCCCTTTTAATCCGGGGATTCAGACTCATCTTATCGCGACAATCATTTATGATATGCAAAGGGCAAACGTGGATCCAAATTATATAAAAGATTACAAAGACCGGATGTTTAAAGAAAAGGTCAGCTTCAAGGCGGTGGACGGATATATCAGAAGCAAAGGTAGGCTCGTCTACTCTAAATGGGTAGAAAAACAAGGGTGGACGGGTCTTGAAACCGTACCATATGATACACCATTAAAAGAAGATGGATAAATAAAATAAACCATAATTATGTGGTGTTATAAGGAATAAGGGAGAAATAACATGAAGAGAAAAAAGAGAATAATATGGTACTGCGATATGTGCGGAACGGCCCTGTTTGATGGGGATCATGCATACGCTACCACGGTAGGAGATATCTCAGAAAAGGATGATGGTTTTGTTGCAGCCTGTGATGAGCCTTGGCTTACAGTAGCATGCAAGAAATGCGGCGAAAAAATATCTGACGCTCTATGCAGGATAATTAATCCGGAGCCTAAGGCAGAACCTATCATGTATCTCCTGTTCACCTGTGACGATTGGCAGTCATGCAGCAGCATGGTGCTGCGCGGTATATTTCCTGACAGGGCGGAATTGGAAAAGGCAAGAAGCGTACTTCTCGAAAACAATGTCATTCGTGACATATACAACAATACTCTGGTTTACGAGGGGCATGTCGGCGTTTTTGAGGTAGACGGCGGTTATATTTGTCCGAGTCAGTATGAGGTGCAAAACACGGCATTATCGGAGGTTGCCTGATGGGCACTATCGAAGGCATAGAAATACTCAAAAATTATACCGCCGGTAATTATGTCGGCTATTTCCCACAGACGATATATACCCTTACCGGTATGCCGATTGGGTGGGACACAATGGTACCGTTAAAACGGATACCGCTGAAAATATCTAATTTTTTCAACAATTTTGTAGAAGTAAGGCGGTTCTGTCTGAAAGACGATTTCTCAAAAAATCAGTACTTCTTTAAAGCGACTTCAGGGAAATTTTTTGAAGTGCTTTATTAAAATCTCGTAACGAACCACATCTTACCTAAGAATAAAACGTACCAAAAATCTTAGAACAGCCAAATTAAAATTAAGGGGGCAGTATGTATAAAGCGTTAATTACCAAAAAAACGATAGATAACATTTTTAAAAATGCTAAACACCAGTCCGAGGTAGTCGTTGCATTGTATCGTAACGTATTCGGAAACGACTACGACAGTATACGGAAACTTCACGGTTTCCCATACGCCTCAAGAGCATTCAACGACTAAAATCCATCACCCCGATATCTTCGCCGGTGGAACTTGGCTTAACCACGGTTTCAGCACAGCCGAGATTGAGAATATCAGTCTCGATTCGCCGTGGGAGGTCAAATGGATTGATGAGAAAAAGATCGAATGGGCTGAGAATATTTTAGAGGTTGCCAATGGGTAAAATCGAAGTGTTTTACCAGGCGATAGATGGTTGTCATCAGACAAGATTTTACCGCACCTTGAAGGGTGCTCAGAAATACGCCCAATTAATGATCGGCACACACCCTGAGATTGGTTGCGGATATGCAATAAGCCACGACGGAATAGGCAAAATAATGGCGACAGGCTGCAAGCTGGCAGATCTGTTTCCAAAGAGAGCGCAGGAGTTGGCATGAAATCGGAGAAAATAGAAACATACGCTACAATCCTGCGTAAAGATTCCGGCTGCATCGGATGTATGGGGCCAGAAACTCCGTACATCCTTTTTAAGCTCAATGATGGAAGGGAACTCCTCTGGTGGTCCGATAAGGTAGATCGCGAATGGCGGCGGGAGGAAGGTGACACTGTGAAGATCGCCGCTTTTGTAAGACAATCTACCGGCAGGTTGTTCCGGGTGAGAATCAGCAGTGACCCGAAAAACTATGTGAAACAATTAAGGAGGTAGGATGAGCACCACATGTAAAATATATGATATCGACGAAGCGCCGAGGAAAATAGAATTATTCGGCATTAAATCAAAGGAACAAGAATCTGCTACGCATGTCATTGAATTTCCTGGAGGGGCTGTCGAGGTATCAAGAACCTCAGACGGGAACTACTGGGCACACATCATCGTAAATAAAGATTATATCGTCGAAGGCTGTAATGGCATCCGCAAATCTTACGGTGCAATCATAGGCAGCCGGGTCGATACCGGTAATGGTGTCAATAAGATACCCAGTCATGAAGACATAACACAAGTGGCATTGTTGATTAAACCAATTTGTAGACCAGGAGGTATTGATAGATGCAAATAAAAATCAAAGACAAAGAAAAAGTTGTTTTTAACGCACCCGGCAACGTTGCCGAGATATTCCAGAAGATTCTTGCCACAGAAAATGAAATCGATCGCGATAAGGAACATTTCTGGGCAGTAGGCATAAACGCCAATAATACAATCAAGTACATAGAACTTGTAAGTCTCGGTACGCTCGAATCATCGCTCGTTCATAGTCGTGAAACATTTCGGCTTGCAATTTTGAAGGCAGCATCAAGAATCGTAGTTGCACACAATCATCCATCAGGAACCCTCTCGCCGTCAGAAGAAGACATCAAGATCACAAAAAGACTGGTCGATGCAGGAGATATAATCGGCATCAAAGTTCTGGATCATGTGATAGTCACCAAGGGCGGATTCACGAGCCTGAAGGAACAAGGCTATATTATTTAAGGGGGAGCCATGGGAGCAGATTTTTTTGGAACATATTCAAAAGGGAAAACAGCACGGGAAGCCTTTGCGATGTCTAAGAATAAGGCTTTTCATGATTATGGGCACAGCGGGTACACAGGGAGCATAGCCGAAAAGAACACATTTACAATGATCGATGTTCCTGAAAGTTTTACGCCGGTGAAATATGCTTCAAAATTGTTGAAAGAAGATGATGACAGGGTATCCGATAAATGGGGTCCAGCCGGATGCATATTCATCAGACAGGATAACGATGAAAATGTGTACTTGTTTTTCGGATGGGCAAGCTCATAAAGTGGAATGTCGCATAAAAGCAAAAAGCGTCTCTTCGGAGGCGCTTTTTTTATACCTTTTCTATGGTTCGATATGGTTGTTACGGAAAGTGAACCGTTCCGAATGAGGGGGCAAGTGTCTCTGATGCATACAATGGGGTAACTGAACCCTTAAAGAATATAGAAAAAAGTATCAGGGTCAGAACTGCGCTGATAATTGCAATTTTTGTCAATATTTTGCGAAGATTGAGAAAAAACATGACCATAATTATACTTCCGAATGCGAGGCAGTATGTGCAGTACGTATCGTACCACACCTGAAATCCGATGAGATAGACTTCAGTTCCAACCCCTGCAGAAAGAGCAATGACAAGGAGAAGGTCTTTTTTTAAAATGCTCAGCAGGATAACGAGCGCCATAAAGGCAATACCGATGTACTGCAGGCCAATACCGAAGAGATTACCACTCAGGTACGAGCATGCACCCCCGCAGATGCTGTAGT
Organism: Pseudomonadota bacterium; assembly: GCA_026388315.1. Lineage (NCBI taxonomy): Bacteria > Pseudomonadati > Pseudomonadota > Pseudomonadota bacterium. Next base: position 27,809 of record JAPLKA010000020.1, read on the forward strand.
AAATCTCCAATACGATTGCTATACACGCAAGTATAACATTCAGTATGTGTCTTTTTCGCTCCAACCATTTCAATGAATTATCTTTCAAATTACAGGTACCCGCCCAACCCGCTGAATCTTAAAATCTGTCTGTTGTTTTTAATCGCAATTGCAAGGGCTTTTTCAGATCCTATTAGCACAAGTTTTTCCCTTGCCCTTGTGATCGCAGTATATATTAGATTACGATAAAGCATGACATAGTGCTGTGTTGTTACCGGCATGATAACGCAAGGAACTTCGCTCCCCTGAAACTTATGAACAGTGAGCGCATAGCCAAAATCAACCTGGTCAAGCTCAAAATCTTCGTAATCAATGATCCTGTCATCGAAGAGGATGGATACCTTTCTCTCTTCGCTGTCTGTTTTTATCACGTATCCGATCTCTCCGTTGAATACCTCTTTTCCGTAGTTGTTCTCTACCTGTATAACCTTGTCGCCAGGTAAAAATCCGCCAACCTGAATAACGCCCAATAATTTCTTAACCCTGTGATCCTTTTTGAGCATCGCAAGATTATGATTTCGCATAGTGTTTCTCAGGGCGGTATTCAGTTCCCTTGTTCCGGTAGTCCCCTTTTTCATAGGAGATAGAACCTGGGTTTTTTCCATCGGCGAATACATCTGTGAACTGACCGCTTCAACAATCCTCTCCCTGATGTCCAGGGGATCAACCTCGTTTATAAAAATAAAATCTTTTGAACCCACCAGATGTTGTATCGTCTCTCCCGCATGGATACAGTGTGCTGCCCTGACAATATTCGAATCCTCTGCCTGCCTCTGTATCCTTGTGAGAACATTCACCGTGCAGAGGCTGTGTTCGACCATATCTTTCAGGACACGCCCCGGGCCCACAGATGGAAGCTGGTTGTAATCGCCTACCAGGACGAGGCAGGTACCCCGTATCGCCTTTAAGAGCGATTCCATAAGGAGTATGTCGGTCATGGACATTTCATCTATAATGACAAAGCCGGCTGACAAAGGGTTTGACTCGTTTCTTTTGAACCTCAGAGATGCGCCGTCAAATTTGGCTTCAAGGAGTCTGTGTATTGTTTTTGCTTCCCTGCCTGTAACCTCGGAGATCCTTTTTGCCGCCTTACCTGTCGGCGCTGCGATGGCGTAAGAAATCTGCAACTTTTCAAGTATCTGTATCAGGCTCAATAACGAGTATGTCTTTCCGGTTCCCGGTAATCCGGCAAGGACGGAGAGTTTCTTCAACAATGCCGATTTGACAGCGCTCCTTTGTTCTTCAGTCAGGTATGTGAACTCGTCGATAATCTTCTCTATGACTTCCTTTTGTATCATGGATTGCTCATATGCCATCCTGTTTATTCTGCCCGCAACATACCGTTCTGCATTGTATATCCGTTTGAGATACACGCAATCGCTGGTAAGCACAAGATTGTCAAACCTGTTTTCATGAAGGTGATCGGAGATGATTATCCCGTCGAGTTGCAGTATCTCGCAGGCCCGCTTCAGCAGTTCCGATTCGGCGAGGTAACAATGACCCTCCTTGAATGTTGCGTTATCAAGACAGTACATGATCCCTGCCGTCATGCGTGCGGGATGGGTGTCCTTTATCCCCAATTCTTTTGCTATAATATCTGCTTTCAAAAATCCTACACCCCGGATTTCTGTTAAGATGTAAGGGTTATTTCTGATCTTTTCAATTGCGGATGAACCAAACGCTTTGAGGGCCTTCTTTGCATACGTTACCGTAAGCCCGAACGAACAGAGTGTTGTGATGAGATCTGCGATGTCTCTCTGTTCTTTCCACGAGGACATGATCTTTTCAGAGGTAACTTGTCCGATGCCCTTCACCTGCAATATTGCCTGAGGGTTTCTGTCCAGGACTTCAAGGGTATCCTTCCCGAAACATTCCACGATCCTCTGCGCCGTCACAGGGCCAATACCATTAATAAGACCGGATGAAAGGAACCTGATTATCTCTGCCTTGCCGTGAGGTTCAACGATATCGATCTTTTCTATTTTTAGCTGAAACCCGTATTTTGTGTTTGTCCACTTTCCGGCAATGATGTGCTTTACACCATCATAGAAGAATCCCTCTGGAATCGACCCTACACAGGCAATGGTATTGCCTGCTGCTGGGCAATTTCCGTTAAAGCCGGAGCCCTTCTCGATGATCTTTACCACTTTGACGAGCATTACAGAAAAGTTTTCGCTTTGGTACAGGAACCTGAGAAACTCACCCATTATCGAAAGGTTGTTGTTCATTTCCTATGTATTACTTATTTCCAAGTTCAGACCGTACCATATTCCTGGCTCATCCGTCCGTCCCCATTCGACGGTGCGATGCAACGGGTAAGCCTTATTCTGGGCTGAATTGTAATGATTCTCCCTTGCCAAGGTGATTTACCAGTATGAGCCGTATAAAACCCATATTATGATATCAGCCTTCTTTGCTGCGTTTTGTTTCAGAGAAGCCATGATAATCGCACAGGCAGTAATGAAGGAACCGCAGGGAACCCTTGAAGCAAAAGCTTAGATACATTGTTTTTAATGATTTTATTGAAATAATTTATGGTAAGACCTGAAGCTTAAATTAAGAGATTCGGCACTTTCATGGTGGGCGCATTTTGGGCGCAAATTCGTTTTTCAATGGTCGCTTTTGGGCGCGTTTGACACTTTGGTTGTTTTTGGGAATCTCGTATAAAGTGGCGTAAATGCTTGGTATTGGTGAAGCCGACGCGGGGAATTGAACCCCGGACCTGCTCATTACGAGTGAGCTGCTCTACCCCTGAGCTACGTCGGCGTGAAGTTTTTTATATAGCATATTCAATGGTTTACGTCCAATACAAATTTCCGAATTTTTATAGTTCTAATATTTTTTTCTTTCGTTCATTTTCGTTCATTAATGTCGTTCATCCGTCCTGTTCGATCAATCTTATCTTTCCGATCAATCAAATTCACTAAAATAAGTTTTGACATGCTCCTTTACCAACTCATCAGGCAAACAATTTCACATTCATAAGTTATGTTCTGCCGTTAAGATATGATATTGAGATTGCATTAAAGAAGGCTATTTTGATATAGTATGAAAATGAGTTATCTTAAAAGGGGCCAGGAGGGGTTATGGCGAATGAGGACTTAATAGTCGATCTGGATGAAGAATTAACAAGTCTCTTTGACAAAGAGGAAATGTTTGCCTTCTTTAATCTTGAGGTCAATACACCTTCAGAGAAAATTGTGTCAGGTCTTTGTAAGGTAACAAAACCGAAGGTAGGTGAAGCGCAGTCTGTCTATTTCTCGCTTCTTTTTATTCTTGATATACAGGACAATGAAACCTGGAGAGAGGTTGACGCGTTGATTAACGACATTCCGTGGGACAGCTTTGAACGTTATTCGGAACGGATAAAATATGTTCTCCCCATGTTATCGAGAAGCCTTTCAACCGGTAATTATTTCAAGGAAGTATGTATTTATTTAACCAGTATAAATGACCTTACAAAGCAATATATTTTCAATAAGGTATACTCTATCTTACCGGTAGTAACAAATTTTAAAACCGGTGATTTAACGTTCTGGGATGATTTAAAGTAAACAGAATAAGAGCTTGGAAGGGAAACAATCTACATCAACTCAGCTTCTTTGCGGAATTTTTTTGCAACCTCATATAATTCTCTTTATATTTCGATAAATGTATCAACGATATCCGGGTCAAAGTGGGCAGCATATCCATTCTTGATAATATCAACAGATTCCTCCTGGGCAAATGCAGGCTTGTATATACGGCGGGTAATGAGGGCATCATAAACATCCGCAACTGCCATGAGACGTGCTGATATAGGAATGTCGTCACCTGTTAAACCTTCAGGGTAACCGCTTCCATCCCATTTTTCCTGATGCGAATAAGCGATCTCACGTGCAAATGTGAGAAAGGACGTAGGTGATTCAAGACGTCTTTCTGCCGCCATAATAGCGTCACGACCGTATGTTGTGTGCTTTTCCATAATCTCAAATTCTTGCGGGGTGAGTCTCCCCGGTTTAAGTAGAATATGGTCAGGCACTCCAACCTTGCCAATATCGTGGAGGGGTGCAGATTTATAGAGAAGGTCGATGTTTTCGTTTGTTAAAAACTGTTTAAATCTCGGATTATTTTTCAGCTTCATGGCAAGCATTTTGACATAATTCTGGGTTCGCCTTATGTGGTTGCCTGTTTCGCTGTCCCGTGTCTCAGCCAATGAGCCCATGGCGATAATGGTAACGTCCTGGATGGCAACAATCTCCTGGGTTCGCCTCAAAACTTCATGTTCGAGAAACATATTTTTGTCAATAAGAAAATCCCTTGAATCTTTCAAGAGAAGGTGTGTCTTTATCCGCGCAAGTACGAGAGGCGCACTGATTGGTTTGGTGATGTAATCTATTGCGCCAACTTCAAAACCCCTTTTTTCATCTTCAATATCAGATTTTGCGGTGAGGAATATCACTGGAATCTTTGCTGTTTTTGGGTCTTCCTTGAGGCGTTGGCATACTTCATATCCATCCATTCCCGGCATCATAATATCGAGAAGAATAAGGTCGGGCGGATCATCTGAAGACGCTATTTTGAGGGTTTTTTCACCGTTTGTAGCGATTTTAGTCCTATAAAAGTCTTTCAGCAGCCTGCTCATTAAGATAATATTGTCCGAAGAGTCGTCAACAATAAGAATCGTATGTGCTTTTGGATATTCAATTATATCTGACGTAGAGCCTCCCCGCGATCCACTAAAGCTTGTTTGTTAATACCGGCTAAAATAATATAAGATCTTTTGACAGGGTTTTGCATATTTACAGATTGATAGTATAACTGAAATCTTTTGTTCTATCAAAATAATCCTTCAGATATTTCAGTAACATTTTGATATGTTTTTTTGAGCTTACCGCTACCCTTATGTACGTATCGTCAAGACCCCTGAAGTTTGAACAATCTCTCACGATAATATTTTTCAATCTAAGCATCTCCGCGATTTTCTTTCCATGGAGCGAATTAAGGAGGTAGTAGTTTGCGGCAGTTGGGGTATAATCTATTCCAAGCCTTGTAAACCCGTTCTCAAGAATCACTTTGTTCTGTTTTATGATTCTCATGGATCTGCTTTTGTAATGAGAATCTTCTAAAGCGGCAACGCCTGCAATTTGCGCGAGCATATTTACACTCCATGGTTCCTTTTGCTTCTTAATGGCTTCAACCAATCCAAGCGGCAAGATGCCATATCCCAATCTCAAACCTGCAAGGGCATAAATTTTAGTCATTGACCTCAGGACTACAAGGTAGGGGTTATTTTTTACAGCATCTATCACCGACCCATCAGGACAAAAATCAATAAATGATTCATCGACGATGAGGTAAACTTTTTGTCTTGTTGCCGCTTCGGCAATCTCCAGCATATCTTCTCTTTTGATCAGCCTCCCAGTCGGGTTGTTGGGGTTACACAGAAAAACCGCATCAGCTTTATTTTTAATTATTGTATTGATAAATGATACGTGATTTATATCAAAGTCTTCAGCCTTTTTCAGATCATAATAGATTAACACAGATTCAGGATTTGCAATCCTGCATGCCTTTTCGTATTCACCGAATGTTGGAGCAGGAATGAGAATCTTTTTGAATCGCATAGTTCTGGCAATCAAATAAATCAATTCAGTACAGCCATTCCCGCAGATTATCGATTCAGGGCTTATATTGAATATATTCCCGAGCTTTAATCTCAGCCTTTTTGCATCAGGGTCAGGGTAATGGATAAGATTTTTCAATTGTTTCTTTATTTCATTCACAACAGATTCAGGTGGTCCCAATGGGTTTATTGATGCACTAAAATCAATAATTTCCCCTTCAGGGAGGCCTGTCTCATCCATTAAACTGTAAATATCCCCACCGTGATCAATCATAGCTCAAAAAGAATAATATCAGTAATACGATAAAAAAGCCAAAGAATGAGGAAAATCTTACGATTCGTATTGCCTCAACAGAAGCGTCAAGATAATCTTTTTCTGTTTCCGCTCCAATATAGGGCTTTGAAACCTCTAATCCATCATATGTAGAAGGACCACCAAGCATTATCCCTAATGCACCTGCCATTGCTGCTTCCGGATAACCACTATTGGGGCTTAAATGTTTTTCTCCGTCATGGTAGGCAGTTTTCAGGGCATTCAGCATAATGACCCTTGATTTATAGATAATTCCCGATGAAAGGGCTATAAGAATTCCCGATAAACGTGATGGGATGTAATTAAAAACATCGTCGAGTCTTGCAGATGCCCAGCCAAGGTTTATATACTTCTCATTTTTGTAGCCGACCATGGAATCAAGTGTATTGACCGCCTTGTACGACATTGCAAGAGGAAGCCCTCCTATTGTGAGGTAGAAAATAGGTGCAATAACACCGTCTGAAAGGTTTTCTGAGAGTGTTTCTATGGTAGCCCTTAATATGCCTTTTTCGTTGAGTTTGACTACATCACGACCGACTATCATACTTAAATGCTGCCTTGCAACACTTATTTTTCCTTCTTTCACCGCGTTTATAACGCGCATTGCGGCATTAATGAGCTCCCTGGCTGCGAGGGTTGTTGCAGTCAGATACACGAGAACAGCAAGGCCGACATAGCGGTAAAAACCTTTCAAGCCGAAGAGTATCCATTTTTCAAGTATATACGTTATGAGAAAGACGGAACCGGCAATGAGGGTTGTCAGAAGTACACCGGCAAATCTCTCATCGTTTTTAAAAGCCTTTCTTAACAGACGTTCAAAGATTGTTATTAATTTTCCAATGAATCTGACAGGGTGGGGGAGGTAAGGCGGATCACCGACAACAATGTCAAGACAGAATGCCAGTACGAATATGAAAAGAAAGATAATGCCATGATTTATTTCCACAGGAGCGCAACCATCAGGAAGATGAATTCCGATACTTCATGGATAGCACCGAAATTGTCCCCGGTAAGACCACCGAACTTGCTGACAAACCATCGTGACAGCAGATGGCAGATAAAGAAGAGTATTATCATTTCAACAACACAGAAAATGGATAACGCCCATATATGAGAACCGAATGATGTATTTACAAGCTGAGATGTGAGTAAAACAAAAAGGCTGAAGAAAAGAAATGTCAGGAAAAGGGTTAAAAGGGTTGCAACGAGGAAGTACGAGCAGGTTCCTTGTTTAAGGAATATTTTTCCAAGCCCGTCCGGTTTTGCGCTCTTCCCGAGGCGCATGGTTAGAACCATTACCCACTTCGAGAAGACCGGCACAAGAAAGAGCACAAAGTAGGGATTAAATTGCCTCCCTGACAGGAAAAGCTCTTTTACAAAAATATATTTCAGAAGAATTGCAAGGCATATAGCTGTTGCACCGATGGCCCCGGTTGAGCTGTCTTTCATAACCGCGAGTCTTCGTTCTTTGTCGTAATTTGCATTACCTGTTGATTTAACGGATAATGCGTCACAGGTGTCTGAGAGACCGTCCAGATGAAAGCCCCCGTTCAGGAGAACATAGACAAGGATGATCATCCCGCTCGTGACGGATGATGAGAAGAAAATGTTGAGGATGAAAGCGGAAAGGGTGATGACGAGACCCTGGAAAGCGCCGGCAACCGGAAAGAACATGGATGAACGGGCTATGTCTTTCTCAGAAATGTTCCTTTCGGTTTTCATTCGAATTGGTATGATTGTTAAGAATTGAAAAGCAAGAAATACCCATTCTATAAACTTAAAACTTAAAACTTTAAACTTAAAACTGTTATTTTTCATTTTCTTTCGATACACCTGCTTCATCAAAGGTGGCCATCTCTGTGTATATTTTCAGTCCTGCCTCTATGATGAACATTCCCAGCGCAGCACCCGTGCCTTCGCCAAGTCGTAAGCCAAGGTCCAGGATGGGGGCTAACCCCATAGTTTCGAGCATCACCTTGTGGCCTATTTCAACAGATTTGTGGGCAGCGAACATATAGTCCCTGGATTTTGGTTCAATAGCATATGCAATCATACCACCGGCAGTAGATATAAAACCGTCTATAACAACCGGTATTCTCTTTGATGCAGCACCGAGGATGAGACCTGCTATCCCTCCTATTTCTGTACCCCCGACCTTCGAAAGCACGTCGATTGGATCCTTCGGGTCAGGCTTGTTAAGGGCAATAGCGTCTTCGATGACCTTGATCTTGTGTTTGAGGGCATCGTTTGATATTCCGGTTCCTTTGCCGGTAACTTCAGGAACGGGCCTGCCTGTCATGATTGATGCAATAGCACTGGATGGCGTTGTATTGGCAATGCCCATATCGCCGGTTCCAAACATGCTGTAGCCATATCCGGAATACTCAACGGCAAGCTTTATCCCTACTTCGATGCATTCTTCGGCTTCCTGCCGGGTCATGGCAGGCCCTTTCCGCATATTTTTTGTACCCCGTACAACCTTCCTGACAATGAGATCCGATTGTCCTTCAAAGTCGCAATCAACGCCGATATCAACCACTACCACATCCGCAGCCGCGTGTCTCGCGAGGACGTTTATTCCAGCCCCGCCCCGAATAAAGTTGTAGACCATCTGTTCCGTGACCTCTTTCGGGAAGAGGGAAACGCCTTCTTCGGCCACCCCATGGTCACCGGCAAAGGTGAAGATGGCCTTTTTGGAGATTGCGGGAGGCATTTTCTGCCCCGTGATGGCCACAAGCTGTTGCGCGAATTCTTCAAGCCTGCCAAGGCTCCCCATCGGTTTCGTAAGGTTATCGAGCCTTGCCGTGGCTATCTTAAAAAATTCAGTATTTACAGCTTCAATATTGATTGGTTTCACTGTCTTCACTCCTTTCACTTTTCACTTTTTACCTTTCACTTTTTATTTTTATTGGAATTCCTGCCACCATGAAGACAACGTCCGTGGCTGTTTCCGCAACGGCACGGTTGAGGCGTCCAAGGTGGTCTCTATATTCCCGCCCGAGAGGTGTCTCCGGTACGATTCCAAGGCCTACTTCGTTGGAGACCAAGTAGATCGCGGAAGGGGAGGGCGATAAAAGAACAGACAACAGTCCTTCTATCTCCTTTTCGACATCAAGATTTGCATGCACAATGTTCGACAACCACAGGGTGAGACAGTCTACGAGAATCATATCATAATCACCTTTGATCTTCATGAGGAGCGAGGCGATATGGAGAGGTTCTTCAAAGGTATCCCAGTGTTTGCCTCTTTCTGTTTTATGTTTTTCGATGCGAACCTGCATTTCATTGTCCAGGGATTCGGCGGTTGCAAGGAATGCCTTTTTTCCGTTTAAAAACGATGCTGCTTTCAGGACATAATCGCTTTTTCCGCTTCTTGCGCCACCCAGCACAAGGACTATTTTCTGCATCTGTTTTTTACCTCCTCAGAAACTATCAGTACGAAGGGTTTGGAAGTAAGGGGGTTGGACTCTACAACCACCACCGTTTTATATACGTCTTCAATATCCCGGTAATTGAGGACGTCTTCAGGTCGTCCTGTGTTCTTTATTGTACCTTTGTCCATGAGCACGAGGCGGTCACAGTATTCTGCAGCAAGGTTGAGGTCATGGAGAACAATGATGATTGTAAGGGAGTATTCCCTCTTTAGTTTTCTTATGAGGTCAAGGATGGCAACCTGGTGGGTAATATCGAGGTGCGCCGTTGGTTCGTCAAGGAGGAGAAGAGCCGGTTCCTGCGTGAGGGCGCGCGCAATAAGCGCGAGTTGAAGTTCACCGCTGCTGATTTCGGAAAGATACCGGTCTTTCAGGTGTATTATATTGGTCATTTCCATGGAACGTCCGGAAATTGCAAGATCATGTTCCGATTCATAAAACTGGAACCTTCCATAATGAGGGATCCTTCCCAGGAGCACATATTCTTCTATGGTCATCTCTGTTCCCGGAACTCCCTGAGAGACAACGGCAATTGTTTTGGCCAGTTCTTTAAAGGTTTTTTCTTGAATATCTCTCCCCTCGAAACGGATTGTGCCTTCCCATGGCTTGACCAGTTTCGTGATAGCCTTAAGAAGCGTGGTTTTACCGGAACCGTTTGGTCCTATAATGCCGATGAATTCTCCTTTTTCGACATCAAGATCGATATTATTGAGTATAACCTTTGAACCGTATCCGCCTGCGAATTTCTTTATTTCGAGAATCATGTAAGCTTCCTAACGTGCATGATATTTTTTACTCAAGACGTACACAAACAAGCTGCCGCCGAGTATGCCGGTAATTACACCGACAGGCAGCTCCACAGGTGAAATGACAGTCCGTGCCAGGGTGTCGCAGAATATGAGAAAGCCTGCACCGGTCAGGTAAGAGACTAAAAGGAGTACCCTGTGGTCGTGTCCCGCGAACATCCTGACGAAGTGCGGTACAACAAGTCCCACAAAACCTATTATGCCCGTAATTGAAACGCTCACGCCGGTCAAGAGAGAGGCGACAAGAAAAAGCACCTTCTTTGCCCGCTCAACGTTAATGCCTAAGTGTCTTGCCTCATCCTCTCCAAGGAGAAGCGCGTTTAAATCCAGAGAGAAGACATAGGATAAAGCAAGACAGATGAAAGAAAGAGATAGGGCGGTCAGGATAAGTAACCAGCTTGGTTCCTCAAGTGAGCCCATGATCCAGAATATGATGCTTTGAATATCTTCTGTCCGGGAAACGGCCAGGATGAGGGTTACTATGGACGACGATATGTAGCTTATCATAACGCCCGTCAAAAGAAGTCCTTCTGTCTTTACAATACCTCTTCTGATATTGATGAGAGAAATAGGAAGGGCAACGAAAAAGGCGCCTATGAATCCGGACAGAGGCATGGCAAAATCAGGAAAGATTCTGTTTAGGCCCGTGACAATACAGAGTGCTGCTCCAAGTGCTGCTCCTCCGGAGATTCCAAGGGTGTAAGGTTCAACAAGAGGGTTTCTGAACATTCCCTGGAGAATGACCCCTGCGAGACTTAAGGAGCCTCCGATGGCAAGCCCGAGCAGTATTCTTGGTATCCTGATATCAAGGAGTATACTGTACTCTGTTGTTCCGCTGCCTTTCATGAGCGTGGGCAAAATCTCCATGAGCGATATACCCGATGAGCCGCTTCCGGAGGCGTAGAACATTGATGCAAGGAGAAAAACGAAAGAGAAAAGAATGGAGAGTAACGCGGCCCCTGTTTTTTTGCTCATTTAAAGGCCTCAGGGTGGAATATTTTTGCAATGTCTTCCAATGAATCGGCAAAGCTGACAGGTGTGGGGCTGCATATCTTATCGGAATCTACAAGAAAGATATTTTTGTTTTTTACGGCATTTATCGTTTTATACCGCTGCCACATCTTCATTTCTTTCTCGCCGGTATTTTCTCCGGTATCGCCCATTGTTGCAATAATCACGATTTCGGGGTTGCGGCGCACTACCTCCTCTCTACTTACGAGTCCTGATCGGGCATCCTTGAATATATTAATTCCCCCGGCGTATTCGATAAAATCATTTATAAAGTAGTCTCTTGAAGCAGCAAAGAGGGGTTTGGCGCCAAGTTGAATGAAGACCTTTTTTCGGGGCAGAGCGCTTACCTTTCTCTGTGTCTGTAATAGTCTTTTCTTTGATTCGTCGATCATGGTCCGGGCAAGGTCTTCTTTGTTCAGGAGCCTCCCAAGACCGGAAAATGATTCGCAGAGTTGAGTGAAGTCTTTTGTTATACTGAAGATAACTATATTAATGCCGAGGGTTTTCAACTTCTTTACATCTTTCTGATTGGTAAGACCAGTACCGATAACGAGGTCCGGTTTCAGGCTTACCACCTTTTCGATGTTGGTCTCCATTACAGAGCCGACTTTTTCTTTTTTTACTGCTTGAGGAGGCTTGTGGCAGTAGGTGGTAACACCCACTATTCTTTCTTCGGCGCCGAGAAGGAAGAGTCCTTCCGTTATGGCCGGGCTCAATGAAATAATCCTTTGCGGAGCGCCTTTCGGGGTGTGTCCCTCTGCGTAAGCAGCGTCCGGCAGGATATGGATTGAAACAATAAGGCTCATCAGAAAAAGGTAAATCACACAAAATCTGCGCATTAGATTTTTGTTGCCTTCATAATTATTTTATTTTACCCGGTACGAGCTGTAAAAACCAGTACGAGTCCGTCAATACCTTCTCAAGGGGGGTAAATCGAACAGGATTCTCAAAAATAGGACCGTCATACACAAAGGTATGATATTCTCCTTTCTCCCCGCAAAGGTCAACCGTCTTCAACGATTTTATATCATCGATAAAGGCATTGTCTATGGAGCGGCCAAGCCATTCTTCACCAAGGAAACGGGCGTCTGTTGCAACGACGATAGCCTTGAAGCCTGCATCAATGAATGCATTTATAAGCTCCGCCCTTCCTTTGAGCCACAGGGGAAGGACCGGTTCTACGGGAATGTTGGAGCAGACCCGTTCTACCCATTCCCTGTGCTCTGCCATATCGATGTCACCGAAGACGCCTGTTGTGATGCCTTTGTTTTTTAGTGCTGAAACAGCTTTTTTGAACTCATTTTCGTAGGTTTCCCATGAGGCCCGCTGCTGTAAAAGGGGGATATTCAAAGCCTTGGATTGTGCCCTGAGAAGCTCTGATGAGAGTCCGTGAGTCCGTGAGTGGTTTCCGTCCTCTTGAGCCATATTGAGGAGATATTCCACATTTATCGACTGTTTTTGTGCTTCATATAGCGCCATTGCGCTCTCTTTGCCGCCGCTCCAGGAACAGAATGCCTTTTTATTCTTCATGATAATTCTTCCTCCATCCAACCGCATATTGCGCAGTGTGATTTCCCCGTTTTGACACCTGCGCCGCAGCCCGTGCAAACTCTTTCACCTTCACGAGGGCAGGGGACATCACCAACTTCTCTGCGAAATATCTCATAGTAGTAAAGGTGTTCCTTGTTTCTCAATCTTACCGGGTATTCGCCACATTTTTTACTGAAATATTCATCGGATATCCGGGCAGTGATGATACTTCTTAAAATGCTCATGCCCGAGCCAACTTCAAGGGGTCTTTTTGTTTGCCACAGAAACTTGTCCGGAATGAGTCCGCTGAAGGCCTTTCTGAGTATCCATTTACCATGTGTTTCTCCATTTTCCTGAGCAATCTTCAGACCGTCGGGGATATTGAGGGCAAGGTCTATGATGGCGTCATCAAGGAAGGGCTGATTTACCTTCATCCCCAGAGAGGCGGCAAGTGTATTGGAACTGAAATTCATGTGTGGTGTAATCATTTTTATGTAGTCTGACAGGTTTTCAAAATCTCTCATAAAATCGTAGCCTCCGAAGAGTTCATCGGCGCCATCTCCTGCCATTACATGAGCGGCACCCTTCTCGTGAAAGGTTTTCAAACCGAAATATGCGGCAAGGTCGTTAGGTATGGCCGGATCAAAGCTTCTTAATGTTTTAATAACAAAAGGGATTGTGCCTATCGCCTCATTGACGCTAATTGAAATATGTTTGTGATGGAAATGTAAATGTTCAGCCAATTCTCTTGAATAATGGATGTCCTCTCCTTCAGATGAGAGACTCACTGAGATGGCAAAAACTTTCGAGGGGTCAGTCATGGCGCATACGATGCCGGCCAGTATGCTTGTATCAAGTCCCCCGGAAAAAAGGATGTTCGGCGTCATGTTTTTTGCTACCGTATTCATCAGAGCGTCACGCAAAGATGAGGCAATTTTCGTGATTGAATCATTATCATTATACATCAGTTACCTCCCTTGAATATATCTGGGTATAGTTTTTTACGCAATATTCTCCTCTCTTTAAAAACTGACAGTAACTCCGCCGTAACATGCAAAACCAGGAGATGTATATCCCCAGACTTCCTGATATTGTCGGTTTAGGAGATTATCAATCCTGCCTGTCAATTTGATCTGTTTTACCAGTTCATATTGAACTGCCATATTGACTACAGTGTATCCACCCATAATCCCGCTGCTTGGGTAGGGGTCATAATCGCGCCGTTTTCCCACGTAAAAGACCCTCAGGTTGATATTCCCCTTGTCAAGAAACCGGTAATTCATGTCGACGCCAAATTTGTTTTGAGGCCGACGGATCAGAGATTCACCGGTAGTCCTGTTTTCCGTATCGGTATATGTATAATTGAATTTCGCTTCGAGGTTTTCTATCACTTTGATCTTTGTTGAGAATTCAATGCCGTCAGACCTTGCCTTAGATATATTTACGTAACCCTGAGCGTTATCATATTCAATGAGGTTTTTAAAGTCATTCCGGAAATAGGTGAGACCAAGGGAAATTTTTTCATCGAGGAACGCCTGATCAATACCGAGATCCCATCCCTTACTCTCCTCTGCTCTGAGATTGGTGTTTCCCACTGGTGCCCACAGGGTAGCCGGCGCATAGAGCTGATAAAGCGAAGGTGCCCTCACTCCGGTGCCGTAAGTTCCCCTTAATTTCATAGCCAATTCCTTAATCAGGTAGGCCGGTGCAATACGATATGTAGTATTGGAACCGATCTCGCTGTGATCGTCAATTCTGATTCCTGCCGTACCAAAGAATCGTTCCCCGATTTTGATCTGATCCTGGAGATAGTAACCTTTGTTTCTGGCAGTCTCGCGGGGGAAGTTGTTGAATCCCGGCCCCCATGCGCTTACCCAATAATAATTCGATTTTCCCGTCTCTTCCTTATATTCTGCACCAAATGTCAAAGTATTGGTCTTATGAACTTCGACGGTATGCTGCCATCCGAACCTGTCAAGCCTTCCCTGATAGCTGGATTGTTCCGAGTCTGTCGGGTGCTGGAAATCGGTAGGGTTGTTATATGATCTGTCGTTTTTATTTGTTCCGAATTCTATTGACTGAAGCCAGCGACTATCGAAAAGGTCTATTTTCACCTTTCCGTTTGCCAACAGTTGAGTGGATTTGCCAACGTTATTCACGTCGTCTCTACCTGGCCCTCCCCCATTATCGAGGTCGTTTTCTGTTCTTGTATATCTGACGGAAAAGTCGGTATCAACATGTTTGTTGAATGTGTATCCGAAACGTGATGAGACGGATTTGTTATCATAACCATCTCTTTCGATGTTGCCATATTTACTGTTTGCCGAAGAAAGACCCCTTGAATTGATGTGGGAAAGACTAAGAGAGTAATTGAAGTCCTTTGATGAACCGCTGATTCCTGTCGACTCTCTGAAGGTGTTGAAAGAGCCTCCTTCACCCGATATAAAGAATTTTGGTTTCCCTTCCCCCTTTTTTGTAATGATGTTGATAACCCCGCCGATTGCGCTTGAGCCGTACAGTGTACTTTGGGGCCCGCGGACTACCTCGATCTGTTCAATGTTATCCACCGTAAGATCGGCAAAGTCGAATAGACGACCGAAGTGCATGACATCATTCGCTTCCATGCCGTCTATCAAAACAAGGGTATGTTCCGGGTTGGCCCCCCTTATATAGACTGAGGCAGTTCCTCCGAGACCTCCCGTTTGAACGGCATCCAGTCCGGGCAGACCTCGAAGGACGTCTATAAGCGCCGGTTCGTTCTTTTCCTCAATTTCTTTGGCCGATATAACACTTACAGAGCTTGCGGTTTCTTCTACGGGGGTCTCGACCCTGGAAGCGGTAACAACGATATCTTCGAGCCTGTGAGGCTCGCTGCAAAGTAATACCTTTGGACTGAAAAAAACAAAAGAAACGATAAGTGTAATTATGAAGCGGTACATGAAACCTCCCTATGCCTCGTAAGGATTGTGTCGTTAAGAATTCAACCCAAGGTTTCCTGACTGAGGTTAAGCTTTTGCACCTTCCCATGCTGTTTTGAACAGCACAGTGGCTGGGTTTAATTACCCACGCAAAGCCTTTTACCCTTCACAGTTGCGGGACAGCGGAAGATTTTCACTTCACTTCCCTTGAAAGGTTGAATTTATTGCACTGGTGATTTTTTAGCATGTGTTAATCTTGAATGCAATAGTATTTTTTGTGATATACTGTGTCATGCACGAAGAATACATACAAAAATTATTTAATGAGTGTAATGTTGGCAGACTTCTTGGCATAGAGATTTACGAGGTAGAAGAGGGCAGGGCAAAAGGGAAGCTTACCATAAAGAAAGAACATATCAATGTATTCGGTAATGCCCACGGTGGTATACTTTTTACATTAGCAGATCATGTGGGTGGGGCGTGCGGTAACAGCCTCGGGAAGATGGCCGTATTGGTTGAATCGTCGATACAGTATATGAAAGGAGCTAATGAAGGCGAGACCGTCTTTGCAGAGGCAACGCTTATACATAAAGGGAAAAAAATCGGAAGGATCGATATAAAAATCTCCCGTGAAAACGGTGATTTACTTGCATTGATGCATATGGTCTTTTATATGAAAGGCGATGACCACAAAACGAAGACTCCTGAAAATCTTTAACATTCTTCTCACTTCTTTCGGTAAAAGGAACTGGTGGCCCGGAGAGACACCTCTGGAAATTATTGTCGGTGCCGTACTAACCCAGAATACCTCCTGGAAAAACGTTGAAAAGGCCATCGAGAATATGAAAAAAGAGGGGATATTAGATGTTGAGAGGCTCTACGAGATAAACACCGAAAAATTGAGCGAAATCATAAGGCCTTCAGGATTTTTTAATATAAAATCAAAGAGGTTAAAAAATATTATTAATGTTATTTATAATGAATATGATGCAACTATTGAAAATATGACAAATATCAAAACTGATATATTGAGAAATCTATTACTCGGCATAAATGGGATAGGGCCGGAAACCGCTGACAGCATTTTGCTTTATGCATTAAATAAGCCTGTTTTTGTTGTTGATGCCTATACGAAAAGGTTTTTGAAGAACCATGACCTGTATAATGGCGACGGTGATTACCACGAGATACAGAAATTCTTCATGGACAACCTCCAATCGGATGTCTGCTTATTTAACGAATTTCATGCGCTCATTGTTTGCCTGTGCCAGATTCATTGCAGGAAAGTGCCGGTATGCACAGGATGTCCTTTAGAAGGGGACAAGGATAGAAATTAGTTTGTAAATTAGCTAATAGCTTATATGAACCTTTTCTCCGTCCGGGGTCTTCTGAATAGAGCCTATTTCAAATGCATTCTCTCCAGATTCCATAAGCTGTCCAATAATTGCTTTTTCGTCGGCCATATTGGCAATAATTATAAATCCGATGCCCATATTGAACGTTGAATACATTTCATCCAGGGGTACATCCCCCAGTTTCATGATAAACTTGAAAATAGGTGGAATTTCATAATCGGACAGGTCTATTCTTGCAGAAAGTCCGTCAGGGATAATCCTTTTAATATTTCCAGGCAGACCGCTACCTGTAATGTGGGCCATGCCTTTTATCGAAAACTTATCGAGGATATTGCTGATAGATTTTACATAAATTCTTGTTGGTTTCAGGAGTTCTTCATATAGTTTGTCATGCAGTTCCTCAAACTTTTCATTCAGATCAAGATTGTGTATTTCAAGGAGAACCTTTCGTACGAGCGAGTAACCATTGCTGTGCAATCCGCTGGAAGATAAGGCAATTATTCTATCTCCATCCTTTATATCTGCGCCGTCAATGATGTTTTCTTTGTCAACGAACCCTATTGCAAAACCGGCAAGATCATATTCACCTTCCTTGTAGAAAGAGGGCATTTCTGCAGTTTCACCACCTATGAGTGCACACCCGGCCAATGAGCATCCATCACAGATACCTGAAATTACATCTCTGTAAATCTTTTCTTCTATACTGCCGCAGGCAAAATAATCGAGAAAGAAAAACGGTTTTGCGCCTAATGTAAGAATATCATTAACAGACATGGCGACAAGGTCAATACCAATCGTATCGTGTTTACCGCTCATGAATGCTATTTTTAGTTTTGTTCCCACCCCATCCGTAGAGGTTACGAGGATAGGGTTTTTGTATCCACCAGGCACCTCCGTGAGGGAACCAAAACCGCCTATACGGTTTAACACAAAAGGGTTGAATGTATTGTGAATCTTGTCTTTTAAATTACCCATTAACCTGTCTGCCTTATGTATGTCCACTCCAGCATCTTTATACGTTAATACACCCATTTTTTTACCTTTATAATTATAGAGTATTGTGAAAATTACATGCTAACTATTCCAGCATTCAGCTTTCAGCTACCAAAAAACCTGCATGCTGATAGCTGAATGCTGATAGCTGAACACAAAAATCACGTCATTTTTGTGATGAATTCGTCTACCGGAATAGCAGGCAAGGTTACTATCTGTACCGTACCTCTTGAGCCAAGATCAATAGAGATTTTCGCTATGGCTTCATTGTTGGCGGCATCAAGGATACTGATAAAATCATACTGCCCCAATACAGCGTACTGGGCAAGCACCTTTGCACCCATATTTTCGATCTCTCTGTTTACTTCCTCGATCCTTTCCGGATGTTTCTTAATCGTTTTCCTACCGTCGTCTGTTAATGTACTTATCATAATATATATTGGCATGTAATCACCCCCTTTCTTTCCTATATTTTAATTGAGAAGGATTTATTGTCAACAATTATTTTTCTTTTTAAAAGTAATTAGACGGAAAATAACATGCAATAATTTTCACATAATACACTTTATGTTATTTTTGTGTTGCAATGGGACAATCTTTATACTAAAAATAAGAGCCAAAATACGTGATGTATTTTTTTATTTATTGTTATTTTATTCACATATATTTAATTATTTTGTCTTTGATGTACGAAAGATGTATTTTGTAATATTTTCAAATATACCCGAGGGGGTCCCTGTATGGCAAAACCAATGGATCAATACAAATGGCACGAACTTAATGTGGGATGCGTCATCGAGGAGGTTGGTAATGCCAGTGAGTACTTAACCGGTGACTGGCGTTCT